>JBJEKL010000020.1:0-5436 GCA_051878615.1 Bacteroidaceae bacterium
TACACAAAAAACTGACTGGTTGTAGGGGCAAGCACAAACTCATCAAATATACGAGGCATGGCAATAAAGGTAATCACCATACATCCTACCAAGACACATGCAGAACGGAATAGTGCCCATCGGAGCACCTCAAGGTGATCCCAAAACGACATTCCTCCCAATTGCTCCTCTGACTGCAGTTCCTCCTTCTCCTTATCCTCAGCCATATTCTATTGCTAAATTTTTATAAAACTATGGGTTGCAGGTAGAATAAACTTCCTGCAGCCCATAGACTTTTGATAACATCATTTACTTATTATATGAAGCTTTCACAAACTTTGCTTTCTTGATGTATTCGGCACTCTCCCTCATACCATCCAGAATATTTGGCGTAGAGCCATGCTCAAGTTCAAGCACCCAACCCTCGGCTCCCGCCTTATCAAAGTTGTTGAAAATAGCATCAAAACCAACCATACCGCTTTGGCCAATCTCACAATTGTCCTTGATGTGCAACAGAGCGAAACGTCCAGGATACTTGTTGAAATAATCCACGGGGCTTACTTGACCACGCACAGTCCAATATACATCCATCTGGAAAAAGAGATACTTGGGATCAGTATGTTCGATCATATAATCCTCCATCACCTTGCCTTCTACCTTCTGGAACTCATGGCTATGATTGTGGTACCCCAACTTCATACCTGCAGCAGCAACCTTCTTACCTACCTCGTTGTAGTAATCACAAACGGTCTGAAGCTCTGCAAGAGTCTTGGGAACACTGCACCAAGGAATCACCATGTACTGCATTCCAGCACGCTTGTGGACATCGATGCATTCATCCCACCATCTCAGAGCATCAGCAAAATCTTTGCTCTTTAACTCGTCATCATTCAGATTGCGAGTAACATGGCTTGACATAACTTTAAGGCCGGCAGCCTCAATGTCTGCCTTGAATTGCTCAGGACTCACCCCATACAATTTGCCGTCGCCATAATTGGCTGCCTCAACTGCAGTATACCCCATATCAGCCAACTGCTTGAGAACCTTTTCGTGATTCTGGGCATACTTACCTGGATCACCAATGAGGTCACGTACACTGTACATCTGGAAACAAATTTCCTTCTTTTTGGCATCTACAGACATGCTAGAAGCCAATACCAGAAGAGCAGCACATGCTACAAAAAACACTCTTTTCATTGTCCTCGTATTTAATTAGTTTTCTTTCACGCTCAACAAGTGAATTACTTGAGAACCTTCACGCGGATATTACGATACCAGACCTCGTCACCGTGATCCTGGAATCCGAAGTAACCCTTCTGTCCATCACCGCCACAGTTCTTGAGCAACTCAAATGCTATGGGCCAATTCTTCTGTGAGAACTTACTACTCTGGAGCAAGTTGATCCACTCTTCACCCCACAACTTGTAACTCAAGACCTTAACTCCATTCTGATAATGCGTAACCTTACCGTTCTTTACAACGATCTTAATCTTGTTCCATTCACCTGCAGGATTGGCATTCTGAGGCTCAGCAGGAATCATGTCATAAAGAGATGTACTCTGGCGAATACCCAAGACAGCACCTAACTTGGCATCAGGATGACGCTCGTTATCCAGCACCTGGCACTCAGGACAAGAGATATAGATAGGCTCAGGATTCAATTTGCCATCCTTACCTACAGTGGAACTCTCCTGTGCAAGATAGAATATACCGGAGTTACCACCCTCACAAATCTTCCATTCTACCTCGAAAATGAAGTTCTTGAAACGATGTGTGAAAATGATATCCCCACCTTCTCCCTCACCACGGCCATTGAAATGCAGACAACCATCCTTCACGTTCCACTTGTTGGGTACATGATCCTTCTGGTAGCCTCGCCAGCCATTCATACTACTTCCATCAAACAGGACATAGTAGCCATCCTTGTCCACAGACAGAGTACTCAAATCAACCTCGGGGTTGTGATTTATCACATATTTGATGCCTTGAGCATTTGCACCAATAGCAGCCACCAAAGCGGTGGCTGCTAATATATTTCTCATCTTCATTGAGAGTAATTACTTGTAAAATTCAACGTTGTTATTAATCCTGAGGCAACTCGGGCAGAACATAACCATTCTGATACTTGGGCTTGATCAGCTCAGCCGCAAAAGCACGTGCATTGACAGGCTCAGTAAACTTCTTATTGAATGTGGGATGTCCGTCATGAATTGAGAAGCCGTCCTTAATCATACTTCTTACAGTTGCATTCTCGGGAATATTGGTGAACTGCATCTTCTCACCATCCCACTCAAGCACCTGATTGAGACCCTGCAAACGTACGGCAACCACACCCATGGCAACCATTTCGTTGAACGGACCTGCCTCGCTGAAGTCAGATGAAGTCTTGACACGTGTTGCGGGATCTTCCTTGATGGCACGGATCCAATCTCTCTGGTGTGACTCTGTTACACGACGGCAAACCTTGGGAGCATTGGGTACACGACCACTAAGCAGATAAGGGCTCTCACCGTAGCAACCAACAATCAGAGTGTCCTTGGTACCATAGAAGATAGCAGCACCACCGCTCACATTCAAATCCTTGCCAGCAGGCAGAGTGTCGGGACGGAAAGGAAGAATACCACCATCACTCCATGTAACGACAACCTCAGGCATAGCTACCTTAGGACGATTTTCACGAGCTGGGAAGGTGTACTTCACTATTTGGGCATTTGGACAAGACTCTGCCATCAGAGGAGTAGAAGACCCCTGGACCTTGATAGGATACTTCAAATCAAGAGCCTTGAACACAGGATGCAGGATGTGGCATGCCATGTCACCTAAAGCACCTGTACCAAAATCCCACCATCCACGGAAATTCCAAGGTGTGTAGATAGAGTTATAATCACGCTTGGGAGCCGGGCCAATGAAGCCATCCCAGTTGAGCGTGTCAGGTATAGGCATTACCTCTTCGGGATGCTCCAGACCCTGGGGCCAGATAGGACGGTCGGTGAATGCATCAACACGTGTCACCTCACCAATCTCGCCATTCCAGATCCACTCACATACAAGATTCACACCTTCTCCACTTGCACCCTGGTTACCCATCTGAGTGGCAACGTTAGCCTTAGCAGCCAACTTGGTCAGCAGACGAGATTCGTATACGGTACGTGTAAGAGGTTTCTCGCAATATACATGCTTACCTGCCATAAGAGCCTCGGCACAAACAATAGCGTGGGTATGGTCGGCAGTTCCGCAGATAACGCCATCACACTGGTCAAGCAACTCGGCATACATCTTTCTGTAGTCATTATAAACCTTACAGTTGGGGAACAACTTGGTGTACTCCTCAATAACGCCTTTTGCATACTTTTGGTCAGTATCAGCCAAACCGATAAATTCCACGTCATCATAGACTTCCTTACCATTGTAAGTTACGCCATTGATATCAGCATGACCGCGACCACCAATACCTACACCGAGCAACTTAATCTTACCAGTCTTGCCAGCAGACTTTTTTGTGTTTTTAGCCTTTGCCAACATTTCAGTCGGCGTCATTGCCAAAGCAGCTGTGGCTGCTGTACCTGCCTTCAGGAAGGACCTTCTTGACATTTTCTCCATATTTTTGTTTATTTAGGGGTTATGTAATGTTGATTACTTCGTATTTTCCTTGTCTGCGGTATCTTCTGGTTCTGCATTGATCTGCTTCTCGATGTCATTCATGCCATCCTTGAAACTTCTCACACCCTTACCTATTCCACGCATCAGTTCTGGAATTTTCTTACCACCAAAGAGCAAAAGTACAACAAGAGAGATTATAATAATCTCGCCCGTGCCTAGATTGCCGATGAACATTAAACTGTTTGCCATAACTACTATTGTTTTTTAAATTGTTATACGTTTTCTTTCTATAAGGATGTCCTTGGGTATATGCTCAGCAGGCCATATCCGTCGGTCATGTGTGCCCTTCGGTAATTTTTGCCGGGTCTATGCCAAAGATATATGCCACATCCCATAAGTCATTCTTGACGAGTTCCTTGACATGCTTGCGTCCCATTCGACCAAAGCCAAGCACACCTATAGATATTCTTTTCCTATCCATCAAATACTATATGCCCGACGGACAGGAAAACAATCCCATTCCGTCATTCGCATCGTAAAATTACATACCTTTTTTCAAAGGACAAAGGATTTTATATTATTTTTCTCTATTATCAGCATCATTTATATCTCTCCGCACCATCCTACTTCCTGTTTCTATTCAACATAGCCAGCTATGCCTTTAAAATCCCGAACCGGATGCACTCTTTCATGCAAACGTTTACAACCGCCCTCGCAAACGTTTGCAACCGCTCCCGCAAACGTTTGCGGGAAAAAGGGGCTTTTGGGGGGCTCTGAAGGCGAGGCGGATCTGCATCGGGCAAGTATGGGATTTCTCAACCTTGGTGGGGTTGTTCTATAAAGGCCGTTCCATGAGAAATCCTTTCCGAATCATCTGCCTCTCCATACAAGAACCCAGAGTCGTCGGACATACTTATTGTATCCACATGAAATTTCTACTGAGCCGAAGTATGTTTTCTATTACCGATGAAGTATATCTTCTCTGAAAAAAATATTACCCGAAAAAAAAGAGCTGTATCATTCCGATACAGCCCCTCCTAAACAAATACTTTGTCTTAATATCAATGCCGAGCATGAAAGCAGATCACTCACTTGGCTCCGTTCAACCAGAATGCCTCTTCTGCCTTCTGTTTCTTTATGAAATCATCATAAGCCTTTCGTGCACGCTCATTAGCTGCCTGGTTGGCCTGAACTTTGATGATATTCTGCTTCAGACGATCTGCACTACCGCTCACGGTAATATCCTCGGAACTTGCCATAGTACAATATTCTATAGCCTTGTCATATTGACCGAGGATTGTGTATACGTTAGCCTGCTTCAGATAAGACTTGCCCTTAAGATCCTCATTGAAGCCTATAGCCTTCTCAGCATAGGTAAGCGCACCTGTATACTGCTTGCTCTTAGTGAGTCCATTTGCGATATTCAAGCAGATGACACCACGCTTGGCATCACTTGAGCAAAGTTCGAGAGCCTTGTTGTAATATTCAAGCATCTTCTCTGCCTGTCCATCCTTCTGAGCCTTCTGAGCCAGACCGATGGCACTGGTGAAAGTGGGCTCAATAGCATAAGCTGCCTCGGCATATCTGTAATAAATCTCACTATTGTCACAATCGTTCTGTGCCATCAACGTGATAGCGCTATTCAACTTGTTGATATCGCTCTTGTATGCGTCCAACTTTTTGGTATATATGGCAATTATCTGGGTGGTATCGGCTGCACCACTCTTGCTGAAAGTCTGCTCGATGAGAGCAAGAGGGCCATCGTATTTTGCCAAAAGTTTGGCAGCCTTTGCAGTATCACCTTCCTGCTTTGCCTCCTTAGCCAACTGCAACATCTTCTCGCATGCGTCCTTGCTA
>JBJEKL010000021.1:0-5406 GCA_051878615.1 Bacteroidaceae bacterium
TGGTTAAATGTATTTTGCCATGAACTCCTTAGCTGTTCATATGGCAATTATTCCTTGCTGTAGGTGCGTATCTTGTGCTTTTGTCGTACCTTTGCAATTAGAAGCAGAATGCGCCAGTCTCTCATCTTACATGGGTAGGGTATTGTTGCCTACTGCTTGCTTGTTTACATTATATATATATATTAGCAAGACAATGCCAGAAATCTCCTTGCGTGGTATGCAGATGCCTGAGTCTCCTATTAGGAAACTTGCTCCCTTGGCTTATGAAGCCAAGCAAAGAGGCATACATGTGTATCATCTGAATATCGGTCAGCCGGATTTGCCCACTCCACAAGCAGCCCTTGATGCCATAAAGAATATAGACAGACAGATTTTGGAATACAGCCCCAGTCAGGGATATCTCAGTTACAGGACCAAACTGGTGAAGTATTATGCCAAGTACAACATCAATCTGTCTCCTGATGACATTATCATCACCAGTGGCGGTTCAGAGGCTGTGTTGTTTTCTTTCTTGGCATGCTTGAATCCAGGTGATGAGATTATCGTGCCAGAGCCTGCCTATGCCAACTATATGGCCTTTGCTATATCAGCCGGTGCTGTAATCCGAACTATCGCAACTACTATCGAGGAAGGTTTTTCTTTGCCTAAGGTCGAGAAGTTCGAACAGCTCATCAATGAGCGTACCCGTGCCATTCTGATATGCAACCCCAACAACCCTACAGGTTACCTCTATACCCGTCGTGAGATGACCCAGATACGTGACTTGGTGAAAAAGTATGACCTGTATTTGTTTTCTGATGAAGTGTATCGTGAGTTTATCTATACTGGTAGTCCGTATATCAGCGCCTGTCATCTGGAGGGGATAGAACAGAACGTTGTGCTCATCGATTCCGTGAGTAAACGATACAGTGAGTGCGGTATTCGTATAGGCGCTCTTATTACTAAAAATCCACAGGTTCGTCAGGCTGTGATGAAATTCTGCCAGGCTCGTCTGAGTCCACCTTTGATAGGTCAGATTGCAGCGGAGGCAAGTTTGGATGAACCGGAAGAATATGGGCGAGAGGTGTATGATGAATATGTGGAGCGCCGTAAATGCCTGATAGATGGGCTTAATCGTATTCCTGGTGTTTATAGTCCTATTCCTATGGGAGCATTTTACACTGTGGCCAAGTTGCCTGTTGATGATGCGGAGAAGTTCTGTGCATGGTGTTTGAGTGACTTCAACTATGAGGGTGAGACTGTCATGATGGCTCCTGCCGCTGGCTTCTATACCACCCCGGACGTTGGTCGTGATCAGGTTCGTTTAGCCTATGTGCTTAAGAAGGAAGATCTTAATCGTGCATTATTTGTTCTCCGTAAGGCTTTAGAGGCATATCCAGGTACTATCCACTGATACTCATTTACGAATTGCATCTATGTATACATGGTTGATGGCTCGACGTATTTTCTCGCATCAGGATGATTCGGGAAAAGTTTCACGGCCAGCCATCAGGATATCTACTATAGGTGTCGCCATAGGTGTGGCAGTCATGCTTGTCAGCGTGTCTGTAGCACTTGGATTCCAGCATGAGGTACAGGCAAAACTGTTAGGTTTCGGAGCACATATCCAGGTGTTTAGTTATGAGAGTTTGGGCTCCGAGGAGATGAAGCCTATCGTGATAGACTCCGATATTACAGAGCGCATTGGGCGTATTCCTGGTGTTCGGCATGTACAACGGTTCTGTGTGAAGCCTGGCATGTTAAAGACTGAGGAGGCGTTCCGTGGGGTGGTGTTTCGTGGTGTCGGGCAGGAATATGATACCACGTTTCTATCCGAACATCTTGTTGCAGGCGAGATACCTTTGCTGACTGATTCTGTATCCTCCGGTAAGTTGCTTATCTCTCAGCAACTCGCCCGTCAGTTGCAACTTGAGGTCGGTTCTTCGGTCTATGCATATTTTTTTGAAAACAGCATCAAGGCACGCCGTTTTCGCATTAGCGGCATATATTGTACACATCTGGCTGACTTTGACAATCAAATTGTGTTTGCTGATTTGCATACCGTACATGGCTTGCTTAATTGGGATACCAATCAGGTGTCCGGCGCCGAAGTGCTTACTGATGATATCAACCGATTGGAGGAGGTCAGAGGGGCTGTCGTGAAATCTATCCATAAGCAACAAGATGCTTATGGGGCCCAGTACACGTCGATGACCATACATGAGCTCTATCCCCAGGTGTTTGCATGGTTGCACTTATTGGACATGGATGTGTGGATAATATTGATTCTCATGACCTGTGTGGCAGGTTTTACCATGATAAGCGGATTACTTATTATCATATTGGAACGAACCAATTTCATAGGCGTGATGAAGGCGATGGGGGCTACAAACGCCGAGATGCGCCAATTATTTCTGCATTATGCTGTCTTCATAGTTCTTCGCGGTATGCTTTATGGTAACCTGTTGGCTTTTGCTTTGCTTTTTCTTCAGTATTTTACAGGTCTTGTCCATCTTGATCCCAATGTTTACTATGTAGATTCTGTACCGGTCTTGTTCTGTTGGTTCTATTTCCTTCTGGTGAATATCTTTACGCTTATTTCATGCGTTTTGGCTTTGATTCTGCCCAGTTATATCATCTCCTCCATTCATCCTGCCAGAAGTATTCGTTTTGAATGATGTTTTTGTGTCGGGGTTGGAGCCTCTTCTTCTTATTTTATTCTCTTTCCCTTTTAGGGCGAAGTTACAGTTTGTAACCATATTTCTTTCAGAACCTCAACAATTGATTTGTTAAACTTTCTATTTAGCTCTAAAATACGCTTAAAAGTTTATCATTGTTATTGAAATTTTTGTAATTTTGCATGTACTGGAATACATCTCGCAATATAGCGATAAGTATGCGAGAAATAGACAAAATGTGTAGTCAAAACGAACAAGAAAACAGTCAATCGACAACCAAGGAAAGGCATCATCCGGATATTGTTGACATTATTATAGCAACAGGCTTCGGTGTAGGCTTTTGTCCTTGGGGGGCTGGAACGGCAGGTGCCGCTTTGGCGACTGCTGTATGGTATCTGTATGCTCATTTGCTAGATAATCATCTCTATGTGGTGGTTATTACATGTCTGTTGATTATTTTAGGAACGTTGATAAGCATAAGGCCGATAAATCGATTGGAGGCATGTTGGGGAGCAGACCCGGGCAAGGTGGTCGTAGACGAGATGGTGGGTGTATGGATTACACTTCTCGCTGTTCCATTTTCTATGGAATGGTACTATGTCGTTGCCGCCTTTCTGCTTTTCCGTTTTATGGATATTGTAAAACCTCTCGGATGCCGTACTATTGACAGGAAGATACATGGAGGCTGGGGCGTGATGTTTGATGATATCCTTGCAGGAATTTATGGTGCAGCTGTTCTTCTTGCTGTAGTCCATTTTACATCAGTATAGTTTAATGCTATGAGACTACTACGATGGCGGGCAAGGTGATAAAGGAATTCGGTAAGGCACAGGTCTCTTCGCTTTTCTCTACGGCGTTTGATTTTCTCGTAACGGCAATGATTTATGAGATAACGAAGCATGTAGTAATAAGTACCGCGACGGGAGCGATATCCGGAGGAATTGTCAATTGCATAACAAACTATTGCTGGACGTTCAGGGGTACTACACGCACGAAACGTGCGATAGCATGGAGTTACGCTTTGGTTTGGACTGGAAGTTTTGTCTTGAATACTTCTGGAACAGAATGGGGCGTAAAATCATGGAAGGCATTTTGTGACACAAATACAGAAATGCCTGTCGGCATTACCTGTGTGCTGATAGTGAAAGCTGTTGTCGGCATTCTGGTTGCAGTCTTCTGGAATTTCATGATGCAGAAATATTACGTATATAAAAGAAGTTAAGGCAGGAACAGATATGGCTATTTATTCTACACTAAGAAACGGTATTCAAAGTTTCGTCTACAAGGTCATTGACCCAGGAGTGAGAGCAGCGGTAAAGATGGGGATTACTCCAAACGTTGTCACTACACTTGGAATGTTAGGTAATGTACTTGGAGCAGCCATCCTGGTATATGCAGCACTATATCATGATCATGCGGACTATTCTCTTGTCGGATGGGCGGGAGTGGTCATAATTGTATCGTCGATAATGGACATGGTGGACGGATATATGGCACGTACGACAAACAGCTGCACTACTTTTGGTGCGTTCTATGACTCCGTGCTTGACCGTTACAGTGAACTGCTGACACTCTCAGGTCTTGCCTTTTATTTCATGCATATCGACCTCCCTTGGGCATCCATTTTTGCTTTCCTTTCTCTGATAGGAAGTATCATGGTCAGTTATGTGCGTGCAAGAGCAGAAGGACTCAATCTTGAGTGTAAGGTTGGTCTCATGCAACGTCCGGAGCGCATAGTGGTCACAATCCTTGGCATGTTGCTTACAGGCTTTCTTCAGGGAGTCGTTGGTTTTGACAGTATATGGTTTGTAGTCGGTGGACAGGTCATGGTTGCTTTCTTCGCCAACGTTACAGCCTTCCATCGCATTATACACGTAAAGAATCAGCTACATGAATAAGGAGATTCTGACCGGAACGTTGCAGAGAATTATAGTCGTGATGATTCCGATAGGAGTCTTTGCTGCACTATATTTCTTTCTCGGGAAATGGCCCAACTATCAGTTCAACGAGATTGATATAGGGGGTGTATATACTATGGAGAAAAAACTCTTTGGCATGGTGCTTGCAGACGGAATGGTAGTTACTCCATGTGAGTATTTCCATCAGAATCACTTTTGGCTGATGGACATCCTCTCTGGATTGTTTTATCTTTGTTGGGTGCCGTTGCCTGTCATTTATGCTCTTTACCTCCTGTTCCGGGGGCATGGTCAGGAAGCGATACGTCTTACATCTGCATTCCTCCTCGTCAACATTATTGGTTTTGCAGGTTATTACATTTATCCTGCCGCACCGCCATGGTATGCCATTGAGTATGGCTTTACTCCCATTCCGGGTACTCCGGGGAATGTGGCAGGATTTGAGCGTTTCGACGAGATTGTGGGTATGCCGCTCTTTCATGGTATCTATGCCCGGAATGCTAATGTCTTTGCAGCTATACCATCGCTCCATGTAGCGTATAATCCGGTAGCCTTGTTCTATGCTTTCAAGGTGAAATCAGACTATCTCTGGCAGAGTGTTCTTGCAATCGTATCCGCCGGCATCTGCTTCTCGGCTGTCTATAGTTGCCATCATTATATAATAGATGTAACACTCGGATTGCTCACCGCCATTCTCGGTATCACGCTTTTTGAGTGTCTCCTCCTTCGTATTCCTGTCATCCGTGTTGCTTACGAAAGGATAGGTGCATGGCTTGGGGAAATTCAGCTATACAACAATTAAACAATTTATAAATTCATTCTAAAGTTTTATT
>JBJEKL010000022.1:0-21329 GCA_051878615.1 Bacteroidaceae bacterium
TTATTTATGACACAATCAAATGTTAAGCCGGCTACTGGTAAGTTGGGTGTAATGGTTGTTGGATGCGGTGCGGTTTCCACAACTTTCATGACAGGTGTGCTCATGGCTCGCAAGGGTCTTGCAAAGCCTGTAGGTTCAATGACACAGTACGACAAGATTCGTGTAGGCAGGGGCAATGAGAAAAGGTACCTTCACTACAATGAAATTGTTCCTATCGCAAGTCTTGACGATATTGAATTCGCCACATGGGACGTATATCCAGCCAACGCTTTTGATGCTGCCGTAAACGCTGACGTCCTCAAGGCAAAGGATATCCTTCCCGTACAGGACGAGCTGAAGGCTATTGTTCCCATGAAGGCTGCTTTCGACAAGAACTTTGCAAGTCGTCTTGATGGCAATCATGTAAAGGATTGTAAAGACCGTTGGGATATGGTAGAGCAGATTCGTGCTGATATCCGTAACTTCAAGGCAGAGAAGGGGTGCGATCGTATAGTCGTACTTTGGGCTGCTTCTACAGAGGTTTATGTTCCAATCAACATGGAGGTTCATGATACCCTTGAGCACCTTGAAACTGCCATGAAGGCAAATGATGTGGTCAATATCGCACCTTCCATGTGCTACGCTTATGCTGCACTTGCTGAGGGTGCCCCTTTCATCATGGGTGCTCCTAACACCACTGTTGATATCCCTGCCATGTGGGAGATGTCCGAGAAGACACAGTTGCCTATCTGCGGTAAGGATTTCAAGACTGGTCAGACACTCGTGAAGTCAGGTTTTGCTCCCATCATCGGTACACGTTGTCTTGGACTGAGAGGATGGTTCTCCACAAATATCCTCGGTAACCGTGACGGTCTGGTGCTTGACGAGCCTGCCAACTTCCGTACAAAGGAGGTTTCAAAGCTCTCTACACTTGAGTCTATCCTGGAGGCTGACAAGCAGCCTGATCTCTATACCGACTATTATCATAAAGTTCGGATCAACTACTATCCTCCTCGTAACGATGAGAAGGAAGCATGGGACAATATCGACATTTTCGGATGGATGGGCTATCCGATGCAGATCAAGATCAACTTCCTCTGCCGTGATTCCATTCTTGCTGCTCCTGTTTGTCTTGACCTCGTTCTCCTTTCTGACCTTGCCGCACGTGCCGGAAAGGTTGGCACACAGCGTTTCCTCTCCTTCTTCCTTAAGTCTCCCATGCATGACTATACAAGGGACGAGACCCCTGTCAACCACCTCTACCAGCAGTACACCATGCTGAAGAATGCCATTCGTGAGATGGGTGGCTACGAGGCAGATGAGGAACTTGATTGATGATTCATTCCCTTACCTGTCGGTAATTTTGAACCGATGGTAATATGGTCTTAGTGGAGCTATGGCTTTGTGGCGTATATTGACTGCAAATACCATAGCTCCACTTTCTTTTTATCTGACGCTCGGCGTAATTGTGGCTCGGCGGAGATTCTCAGGCACCTTGATTGCATGAGTAAAACAATGTTGGAATGAGAATCGGAATCCATAAGTTTTAGGTGCTCTGTCGGGGGGCATTGAATGCTTATCCTCGGAAGGAGATAAAAATATCGCCAGACACGTCCTGACGTGTCTGGCGAAGTATTTCTGATGCCTTTAAGATATGTTTTCCCGTTAGATGTGCGGGAATTATATAAGCAGATTATTTGCGATGAATCAATTCCATTCCGCGGAGGATGGCTTCCTCGTTTTGGGCAATGAGATTGTGATGACGCGGAGGAAGTGCCTTGCGCAGTCCACGTACCACATCATCGGTAGAGGCCAGTTGTCTTACCTTTATCAATCCACCTAAGAGCAACATGTTGAACAGTTTTGCATTTTGCATACGTGCAGTTTCCTCCATGGCATTGATGCAAAAGATATTGATGTCGGTTCTCTGAGGCTCGGACATGATGCTGTATGGATCATAGATCAAGGTTCCTCCAGGCTTGATGAGAGGTTCAAATCGCTCGAGTGAGGGCTGGTTGAGGACGATGGCGGTGTCGTATTTGCACAGAATGGGAGAGGCGATACGCTCGTCGCTGATGATAACGGTGACGTTAGCCGTACCTCCACGTTGTTCCGGACCATATGATGGCATCCATGACACCTCTTTCCCTTCCATGAGTCCTGCGTAGGCAAGTATTTTCCCCATTGACAGGACTCCCTGACCGCCGAATCCGCTTATGATAATCTCTTCTTTCATTTTCTGTTTTTGCTATGGTGTTTCTTCCTGTTATTCCTTGTCTTTTGTGACAGTATTCTTGAGATCGCCCAAGGGATAATAGGGGAACATATTCTCTTCCATCCACTTTCTTGCTTCCACGGGTGACTTTTTCCATCCTGCGGAACAGGTGCTGACCACTTCTACCAGCGAGGAACCTCTGTGGTCAAGTGAGTTCTGGAACGCTTGGCGTATGGCCCGTTTGGCTCGGGCAATATTGGCAGTATTGTTTACGGCTTGTCTTGTCACATAGCATGTACCTTCAAGTGTGGCCGCGATGTCTGTGATGTGCAGCGGATATCCATGCAGGTCAGCCTGTCGTCCGTAAGGGCATGTGGATGTCTTCATGCCCATAAGTGTTGTGGGGGCCATCTGTCCTCCTGTCATGCCATAGATGGCATTGTTGATGAATATGACGGCGATGTTTTCACCTCGATTGAGTGCCTGTATGGTTTCACCTGTCCCTATACATGCCAAGTCACCATCTCCCTGATAAGTAAAGACAAGATGATCGGGCCACAGACGCTTGACTGCCGAGGCGCATGCAGGAGCTCTGCCGTGTGCTGCCTCTATCCAGTCTATATCTATATATCGGTATGCAAAGACGGCACAGCCCACAGGGCAAATGCCAATGGTATGCTCTTCTATTCCCATTTCTGCCAGCACCTCTGCCACCAGTTTGTGCACCATGCTGTGGCTGCATCCAGGACAATAGTGCATGGGGGTGTCATTGAGAAGTTCAGGACGTGCATACACCTGGTTCTCGGGGGAAATGATATCTTTTGGTTCCATGATGTTTCGTTGAGGTTATAGATTCCTGACTGCCGAAATGATTTCATCGGGCGAAGCAAGCATTCCTCCGCTTCTGCCGTAGAATGCTACAGGACATTTTCCTTGCACGGCAAGGCGTACATCACGCACCATCTGTCCTTCGTTCATTTCCACCACAAGCATCTTTCTGCTTTGTCCGGATAGTTCGGCCAGTTTTTTTTCCGGGAAGGGCCATAGGGTGATGGGGCGAAGTAATCCCACTTTGATCCCTTCCTGTCTCAGTTCGTCAATGGCTCCCATACATACACGTGCAGCCAATCCATATCCCACAAGCAGGATGTCGGCATCTTCCGTTTTATATTCTTCGAATCGAACTTCCTCGTCCTGTATGGCGTCATATTTCTTGTGCATCTGTCTGTTACGCAATTCCATCAATTGAGGGTCCAGTTCGAGTGAGGTCATGATGTTGTGCTTTCTGCTCTTGAGTCCCAACCCATTGGTAGCCCACGGACATTGCCGCGTGATTTCTTCCTTAGTTCGTCGAGGAACGAAATCTGGCAGGACACATTTTTCCATCATCTGTCCGATGGCTCCGTCGCTGAGTATGATGACAGGGATTCTCCACTTGAACATCAGTTCTTTGGCCAGTCCCACCATGTCTGCCATCTCCTGCACATTACAGGGAGCCAATACCAATACGTGGTAGTCACCATTACCACCTCCGTAGACGGCTTGAAAGTAATCAGACTGTGAGGGCTGTATGGTACCCAGGCCAGGACCGCCTCTCTGGACAGAGACAATAAGTCCCGGGATTTCACATGCCGCCATATAGGATATTCCTTCCTGCATAAGTGCTATTCCAGGACTGGATGATGAGGTAAATACACACTTCCCCGAAGCACCTCCTGCATAAATCATGTTGATAGAGGCAAGTTCCGACTCACTCTGTAGAACCACCATCCCCGTTGTCTCCCAGGGTTTCTCTACGGCCAGAGTCTCAAGTATCTCACTCTGGGGCGTGATAGGGTATCCGAAAAATCCGTCAAATCCGTAACGTATGGCGGCATGGGCAATGGCCTCGTTGCCTTTGAGTAGGGTAATATTACTGGAGTTACATTTCATAGCTAACCTTGTTGTGGAATTGTTTTTATCCGGTATACTGTGATGCATCCGTCAGGACAATTGATGCCGCACGACGTGCATCCGTTGCAGAGGTCGTGGTCAACCTGCTCGACAAAATGATACCCTTTATGGTTTACGTACTCCGATAGTCTTAGGAGGTTGAATTTACAGGCTTCTGTGCAGAGGCCGCATCCCTTGCATCGTTCGGTGTCAACCACGATGGCTCCATGAAATGCTTGTTGATGCTTATACATTATTTTACTATGTATATTTATTATTCAGTTTGTACCATGTGCATATCGTGCCACTATCCGTAGCAGCGAGCAGGCGCATGGTGTTGTTATGGGTTGTATCTGTCCTTATAATAATAGGTGATTATTTTAAGGACCATCTCAAGTAAGGTAACGGCTTTACTGTTAGGGTTGACACGGATTGCCTTGTCGTAGTCGGCAATGCATTTTTGCCAATCCTGCACCTTCCAATGTAGATTTCCTCTCTCAATCCTCAGCGTTTCGTTGTTTGGTTGTATGGCAATCTGCATGTCAAGTTGGTGAATTCGTTGTCGAATTTCCTCTCTTCCCATAATGCAAAGTTAACCCTTTTCCTACTTTCTCGCAATAGGAATCCATATTTAATGGTCTAAACGTCTTCTTATTTAACCTAAATTAGAATTTTGTCAAAATGTATATTCTGTTTTTACTTTGAATACGATGCGAAAGGAGTGGTCATTGAAACTGGTGCTTGTGATGTGGAAGAAACCTATCTCACCTGTTGATGCCACATGCTGACCAATGCAAGGGCAGATATCGAAATCACCTATACGCACGATGCGGAGCGTTTCACTTGCATCTTGTGGCAATTTGTCCAAGGTGATTCCTTGCGGAACATGATTACGATGCACAAACTCATAGGTCACGGGTAGGTCTTGTGCTATGAGTTTGTTCATTTGTTCCTCTATTTCTACAATTTGTTCGGGTGTGGGTTGTTGAGCGAGGGTATAGTTTACCTTTGATTTCTTTCGCTCTATGTGTGTGTTTCCTGACCTTTCACAGCCGAACATTCTCACCATGACCTGATTGAGTAAATGTTCGGCTGTGTGTGAGGGTCTATGTTCTTCCTTGTTGTGAGAATTGAGAAAGGGTTCCTTTCCTGTATGGGTGTCTTTATTTTCTGACATACTCCAGGATTTGTTCGGCATGGATTTTTGTCTTTATTTCCTTTGTGGTGAATATTTTCTCGATGATGCCTTCCTCATTGACCAGATAGGTGGTACGCAGGATGCCCACGGTACGACGGCCGCATGCCACCTTCTCACCCCAGCAACCTAACTGCTGAAGCAGGGTGGTCTCGGTGTCGGCTATGAGAGGAAATTCAAGTCCTTGTGCATCGGCGAACTTCTTCTGTAGTGCCTGCTTGTCCTTGCTCACTCCGATAATTTCATATCCTGCATCGGAGAGTTCCTGCCTGTGTGCCTGTAGCGAGCATGCTTCGGCCGTACATCCGCTGGTATTGGCTTTTGGGTAACTATAGAGTATGATCTTTCTGCCGCGATAGTCACTGCTCTTAATTTCATGTCCGTCCTGGTTTATGCCCAGGATATCGGGAATTCTGTCTCCAATAGTCATGGCAATAAAATAAATGGAATATTAGTTTGTTTGTGTGAATCGTTTGTAGTTCCCCCCACCAAATTTTTATTCCTGCAATCTGGCATATTTGTCGGTCATGATGCCACGCATCAGGTGGAGGCTGTCCTCGGTAAGTGTCTCTATGATAAGGGTGTCGGCAAAATATGAACTTGTCCCATTGCCTATGCTGGTTCCACATAGCACCAAGGTGTCATATCCAAGCATCTTCCACTTGTTGTATTTCAGTGTGGCCATATTGACAGATTCTGCCGTGCCGTCGGCATTTAATGTAAATCCTTGTACTTGTTCGGGCATTCCAGGAATGGGTTGTGTCCAGGTACCTGCTATTTTAGGTACTCCGAATCTTGTACATGATGAAGATGTTATACTACAATAACCGAACAGGCAGACTGCTATCCCCAAAAGGATATGTTTTTTATTCATGTGTGTGAAAGGTGTAATATATAGTCATTCGTGCACGATTGCACTTCACAAAGATAAGCATTATTGGCATAGGCAATATGCCTTGTCTTGTGAAATAACCTTAAGAAGCGTGAAGGAAGTTTATGTTCTACCAGAGAGTGGCTATCTGTTGATTTGAATATCATTTGGCTTTGATGGTGAAAAGGTCTGCCAGATAGATGCCAGGCAGTATGAACCGGGCTTTGTTCTTCTCCCATGTGATTCGTGAATAGGAGATATCGGTAAGAGGTGCAGGAATATTTCCGCAGGGAAGATTCTCTGTACGTCCACGAAGTTGCAGGCAACCGTTGTGTTTTGTCTGGTCGCCATTGAGAAGCATGAGAGTTTCCCATTTGTCACCCACCTTACGCACATCTCGCACATTGGTGAGTCGTGTCAACAGTGTGCTGTCCCTATTACTCAAATATATACGACATCCTATACCAGAAGCGAGCAAACTCTGTTCGCTTGTACGAATGACAAAACCGAAGGCATGTGGCAACTCCGTAATATATTTCACACGGAAATGCAAGTCATCGATATCAAATTCCACCACCTTTTCGTCGCCTTGTCTCATGAATCCTCTCATGGTTCCTTTCCCTTGTGCTTCGGAAATCTGAGGCAGGACTTCCTTCAGAACAGCCAATGAACCGGTAAAGAATGTATCATCGAAGCCTGTTTCTACGGCAAATGGAGCTACGCATTGGGCATTACATTCGCTTAGGGCATACCATATTCTGTTGGGATTTATATGGGTCTCAGGAATGAACAGGATGTTGTCTTCCCTATGATATATCTGGCAGTAGGCTCGGAAATCGTTGGCGTAGATGTCGGGTGAAATCCAATCGATATTCGGAGCGAATCGCTTATAGTCGTCCATCAGGGCTGGTATGGGCCCTCCATTAGGGAATCGTCCTATTGCTTGTCCTTCGTCGAGCCAGCAGTTGACATACATGGGGATGTCGTATTCGGACTTGCCTGCTTTAGCTACAGCATCCATGTATAGAGCATAATGATGTGCCATGAAATGTTGTCGGGCTTGCTGGGTATCCCCGTATTCTGTCAGTTCTTCACTCTTAGCAAACAGTTGGAGCGACTGTGGGCTGTGGTCTATGTCAAGAAAGACACCAGGCTCGTTTTCCACCTGAACGGCTATGATGCGTCCTGTCTTGTCATGTTCCTTGATGTGTTTCATCAGTCTGGCCAGGGCTTTTGCATCTGCCTTGAGTGCCTCCTGACAGAAAGGTGAGACCGTGGTGGTGTTGTTTCCCTGGCTATCCCTTGCTCTGAAGAATCTGTTGGTATCTTGTTTTGCCCAAAGTGGCATGTATGATGATTCACCGTTCTTCCATGAAGCAAACCATAGGATGACCACATGCATCTGGTGTTCTTCAGCCAGGGCAATCAAGCGGTCTGTGAGTGTGAAGTCGAACTTCCCTTCTTCTGGCTCAAGTTGTTCCCATGCAATAGGTACCAGGGCAGCGTCCAGTCCCATAGCTTTCATTGTAGCCATATCTTTGGTGAGGACATAGTCGGTAGAGGCACTGGAGTTCCTGGTTTCTCCCGCTATCAGTATCGTAGGCTTTCCGTTGACGATGAGGCGTTTGATACCATCTGTCTGAGCTATATGACAAACGGAATGTGCCTTATCTTGCTTGGCATGAATCCCCTGCCCAAGCATGATTATCATGTATGTGAGTAACATGAAGAATCGTGTCAACCTAATCTCTGCCATTTTCTTGTTTGTTTCATGTATGTACATATATTTACATTATATAATTATACAATAGTTCTTGGACACTGTCGTAGCTAACTCAGTCACTTGCATTTATATGGTAATTGCTAAAATCTTATTATTTTTCCCAGTTTTGTTCCCACCCA
The DNA here is from genome assembly GCA_051878615.1 of Bacteroidaceae bacterium. GTDB lineage: Bacteria > Bacteroidota > Bacteroidia > Bacteroidales > Bacteroidaceae > Physcousia. Next base: position 8,095 of record JBJEKL010000022.1, read on the forward strand.
ATGGGCAAATCGCAGATTGAGTATCATCAGCAATACGCCTGCAAATCCCCAGACAAGCATTTGTCCCACACTCATGACGAGGTATATGCTCCAGACACCATAAGAGGCGTAGGGGAGTAGCAGAAGCGAGGTTGTGAGTCCAGGCGTGTAACTTCTGAGCAGGAGGGACATGCTTATGTGTCCCAGTTGATGAAGCGAGAATGCCATAAAGACGGCCGACCATATCCCGAGGGCAAACATTCCCTGTGTCAGTACGTAACATGTGACGGCCATTATGAGGAGCAGTTCCTCAAGGACTGCTATTACAAAAGCCATGTTGCTGAGGTTACCCAGATGGGTGATCATGCGGTTCCATTGGGGAAATCTTTCCATGATGGAGGCCTTATGCTTCTTCATCCATCGGGATTGGGTGAGGATTTCCTCCGTTTCATGAATCATGAAGGCGATAGGGAAGGGTAGTACCAGATACAATATAGCGAGTGCACTCATCATGTGAATTTGTCTGACGTTATTATATTTTCCCTTATTTCCGCAATTTAGTTGTTAATTTCCTGAGCAACAAAAAGTTGCCAGGGTTTTGCTATGCCAGTTTTTACTTGTCTTAGTGTTGCAAATCATAATTTGTATCAAACCCAACGTACATGGCAAAATTAGCAATAAAATCCGAGAAACTCCACTCCTTATGGAGGAATCTTTTCAATCATGGAGCAATTCGACCGCTCACTATCTTTTTTACAACGCTGCCGCTTTTCTTTTTACTTCTACAACATTTTATGAGAGTAGTTGCGGATTTGAGGTATATATAGTTCCATGCTTGTAGTTCTGTGAGACAATTTCTGGCTAATCTGCGGAGAATTTCTTTCTAAGGGTAAAAAGTTAAAGTTGTATAGCCGATAGAACTTACATGTATGATGTCAGATAATCATTATCATGGTTCCTGCCAACAAGAACAAACTGCCGATGACAGTTTTCCACGTAATGGATTCGCCAAGGAAGATGGCGGCAAAAGCAATGGTAAGCACAATGCTGCATTTGTCTATCGGAGCCACTTTACTCACATCACCCGTCTTGATGGCATAGAAATAGCATAGCCACGAGGCTCCTGTCGCTAAACCGGAAAGAATCAGAAAAAGCCAACTTCGTGGTGTGATGGTGCTGATAGCAGTAGTAAGGCTTCCTGATGGATTCCCATGCCCATTCGTTATGAAGACCAACATCCAGGCCATGATGACCACTACGAGTGTGCGGATGGCTGTCGCAAGGTTGGAGTTGACCCCTTCCACGCCTATTTTGGCCAGGATGGTTGTTGCTGCGGCAAAGATGGCAGAGAAGATTGCAGATATAAGCCACATGTGTTTCATAATGGATTTATTTATAGCAGAGTCCCTATAGCCGCCAATATGGCAAAGAGAAAGATGTGGAGGGCCGTGATACCGAGTACCTTGTTGAGAGATTTTCCATGATTGATGCGAACAAGACTTTTCCATGCAGATATGTGTGGAACGAGATAGAGAACAGGCAGCATGGCTCCCCATGCCCGACTCTCAAACCATTGCCATTGGCAGAGTATTACACCTGTGATACCCAGTATGAGATACAGCCATTCGGCGGCTCGTGTACCGATGGTGATGACAAGCGTGTTCTTTCCCACTTTTGCATCAGTATCGCGGTCGCGGTAGTTATTTACTACAAGCAAATTGTCGGTTACCAATCCCATAGCCACGGAGAGCACCCATACAGATATGGGAACATGGTGTAATTGTACATAGTAGGTTACGCATACGGGAATGATTCCAAAAAAGACCAGCACCAGAATGTCGCCTAATCCCCGACGGGCCAGACATGTGGTGTATAGGAAAGCGAAGAAGGCACAGAGCAAACCTATGATGATGAGTTTCCAACCTCCCCACCATATAGTAGGGAATGCCAGCAAGAGGCTTGAAGCGGTGGTGAGAACAATGGCACGACGCATGGCAGCCAGAGAGATCCATCCTTGGGCGCATGCACGCTTGGGTCCTAATCTCTCTTCGCCGTCAACGCCATTCACGCAGTCGAAATAATCATTGATAAAATTGGCGTCAATCTGCATCATCAGAGCAAAGAGCAGGCAAAGGATGGCTGGTATCCATTCAAAAGTGAGAGCAGGATTGGCATTACATGTCGAAATGTCCTTCCATGCTAAGGCTAAAGCCAGAATGACAGGCGCAGCCGCACCTGTGAGTGTCTTGGGCCGAGCAGCCAGAAACCAGGCCTTCAGGCTGTTGGTCTTGATGCCATTCCCTTTGTTTGGCGCCTTGCCTGCATTCATTTTTGTCATGGTTTGAGATTCATCCTTCTGTCCCTATGGCATATTGTATCCTGAAGGTCTTTGGGAGGCAGGAGAATACAAGACGGTATGATTCGCAGATGAGTTCCCTGACCATTTGCTCGTCAATCTGCTCATAATAGACATCGCTCCAATGCTTTTTGTTCCAATGCCATGCAGGAGTGATGTGTCTTGTCTGTTCTCTCAACTGTTCGTTTCTCTCGGGGAGAAGTTTCAAGGAAAAGCGAGGCTGGCAATCCCTCAGGCTCTGAGTATCATCACCCAACCACAGGCAGAGGAATATTTTTCCCCCGATGCGGAAGGTGATGATGTCATCACCGAAGGGCTGGTCTTCTGTCACACCTGTGAAAGAGAGGCAAAACTCTCTTACTTGTTCTATGTTCATCTCCTCACTTGTCTGTATCAAGGGGCGGAGTGATTGCTCTCTCCGCTCCTTCTTGACGTGTTCTTTGGATTAGTCCATGGGATATTTTACTCCCCATTCATGTCTGAGCTCGTCCATCTGACACATTACGTCGATGGTTTCAGCGTGAGGCATGAGGGGTGATTCCAGCAAACCCTCCTCGATGCATCGCTTGCATTCGAATACTTCATACTCGTAGCCGTTGATCATGTCGGCAGGTTTCTCATATGCAGCCACCTTCTTGAAATCCTGATAAACTTCGATGAGTGCGGGGCAATTGATATTATCCACACGGATGTATCCCTTGGTTCCGCTGATGATGCCTTGTCGGTCGTTCTGACAGAGGGCTCCAGCCTGCAGGTTGGCCATCTTGCCGTCACGATAGGAGAGTGAAATGCACTCATGGAAGTCTACTCCCGACGTGCTGTAATGCACGTTGCTTACAGTGCGTGTCACATCGTTCCCGAAATACATCCGTGCAAAGGTGATGGGATAGATGCCTACGTCGAGCAAGGCTCCTCCGCATAGTTCGGGCTTGATGAGTCGCTCCACGTGGTCAATCTTGTAACAGAGGGTGGCTGTCAGCGCTTTCGGTTCGCCGATGGCTCCGCTATCCATAATTTCCTTTATCTTGTGCGACATGGGCATGTAGCGTGTCCAGATGGCTTCTGTGACGAAGATTCCTTTTTCCTTGGCAAACGCCAGGAGTTCTCTTGCCTCACGTGCGTTGGCTGTAAATGCCTTTTCCACCAGACAAGGTTTCCCATGTTCGATGGCCAGTCTGGTGTGGGCATAGTGATGGGAGTGTGGTGTGGCCACATAGATGATATTCACCATGGGGTCGCTGACCAGTTCTTCATACGAGCCATAGGCTTTCTCTATATTATGCTCTTTGGCAAAGGCTGTCGCCTTGTCGAGCGAACGTGATGCCACAGCGTAGCACTCGCATCCCTTTGGTTTGCCGGCCAGAGCCTCTGCCATCTTATGAGCAATCATTCCTGCTCCAAGTATTCCCAGTCTCATAGTTTTCATTTTTTAATATTTTGGTTATGTGTGATATATGTCTGTTTAACTTCTGTGACGCTTGATGTCCCTTGCTTGACATTTGTTGCCATGATATGTGTATCTGCGGACCTTCGGGTTATTTGATATTTGCGGAAGTGGTATGTCTCTATTTCCTTACAAAGTTAGTGAAAGTGCTTTAGAATACAAAGCAAATTTCTGTTGTTTTCATTTCTGTTTACGCAATCACTATGGTGGCTGTATTTCGTATGCCTTTTTCTTTGGGTAAGGCACGATTCGTTTTTGGCTGTAACTCGTCATCTCTTTGGCCAGGGACTCGCATGTTGTTTGTCTCAAACTCAGTTGCTGCTTGGGCAGGACTCGTATGTTTGTTTGATGGGTCTGTCATCCTCTATCGTCTCCTGATTTCCAAGGTGATGTCTAGATATGGGCGGATGCCGTTGATATAGTCTTGATAAAGTTCTGTGGCATCCTTTCCCTTGAGCAGGTGGCATTTTCCACACGAGGGGCAATGGCCAAGGCATTCCCACTGTTTTTTTACATAATTGGTTCGTTCCTCGCGCGTGGAATGGTGTATGTGTGGGGGCTGTGTCATCTGTTTGCTTTTCTCCAGCCCTTATAGCCACATTTCAGTTCTATCACTCTATAGCCTCGCTTGCTCAACATCTTGGCTGCCTTATGACTTCGCTTTCCGCTGGCACAATATAAAGCAATGGTCTGCTGTCGGGGCAGGATGGAGATGGCTTTATGAAGGAAATCCTTGTTGAGCATATCGATATTGACAGCTCCCTGGATGTGTCCCTCGACGTATTCTTCATGTGTGCGTACGTCCAGACGAACCACCGTAGTGTCGGCAATCAATTGGGCAAACTCTTCGGTTCCCACCCGCTCGTGGCTTCCCTGATAAGGGTGACAGCCCAACAGGAGGAGTGCCGATCCGAAGAGGCTCTTGACAAACTGGCGTTTAAGCATGGGAATGTGGTACGGATTAGATGAAGAGGTTCACGTTGGACTGTTCGGCCCGCTCCATGTACGAGGCAACACCACCCACGGTAACGTTGTCGAGCAATTCTTCCCGTTTCACACCCATTACATCCATTGACATCTGGCAGGCTATGAATTCTACCCCGTTGTCAATGGCCTGTTGACGAAGTGATTCCAGAGAATCCACACCTTTCTGTTTCATCAGGTATCGCATCATCTTTGCTCCTATACCCAGCATGTTCATCTTCGATAGTGCCAGGCGTGTGGAATCGGATGGAAGCATCCGGGAAAACATGCGTCCGAAGATGTCTTTCTCCACCTTTGGCTTGTGTACTTTCTTTATGGCATTGAGTCCCCAGAATGTGAAGAAGATGCTCACCTTTTGCCCTGTGGCTGCAGCCCCGTTGGCAAGAACAAAGGTAGCAAGAGTCTTGTCAAGGTCATCGCTGAATAGTATTAAGGTCTTTCCTTTGGCTCCTGCCGGTTCTCTCGTGACTTCCGTCTTGCATGGAGAGCCCTTCTCTATTTCCACAATGTGTATGCCGCCCTGCGAAGATTTGCTAACAAGCCTGTTTCCTGTGGTTCTGCACCATGCCTCGGTGTCACGTGGGAATCCGGCGTCTGTAGCACGTACCTCCAGATGTTGTCCTACCGTGAGGCTGTCCATGGCCTGCTTCATCTTCAGTATGGGACCAGGACATTGGATACCACATGCATCCATCTTGATGACAGTCTTCTTGCATGAGCATGTCTCGCTTGTACTACAGCAGGTTGTCTCTTCGGGATCGAATCCCCTGGGTATTTCTATCCTGGCGGTTGCGGCCTTATAGGTTTTGATGCCTCCTATCAGGTTGCGTACCTGCTGGTACCCGTTCCCCTTGAGAATGTTTGAAGCCAGATATCCTCTGAGTCCTACTCCGCAGAAAAGCCATACGGGACGGTCAGCAGGTATCTCTGCAATACGCTCTCTAAGCGTGTCAAGAGGTATGTTTACAGCTCCGGGAATGGTGCCGAGAGCATATTCATCGGGTGTGCGTACATCCACAAATATCACATCTTTGAGGTCAGCCTTAGCCAGTTCTCTCCAATAGAGTGGGTGCATTTTACCACTCAGGATGTTGCATGCCACATATCCTGATATGGCTACAGGATCTTTTGCCGACGAAAATGGGGGAGCATAGGCATGCTCCAGACGGGTGAGTTGCTCCACGGTGCCCCCTTGCTTGATGGCCAGGGCATATTGGTTGATGCGTGTGTCCACTCCGTCGTACCCCACTATCTGTGCTCCATAGAGTCTGCCGTCAACGGGCGAGAAGGTGATTTTGATAGCCATCTGGAGACTTCCTGGGTAATAACCTGCATGTGAACCGTTGTGGATGGTGGCTGTGAGATAGGGCACCTGCATCTGTTTAAGTCGTTTGGCAGGCAAACCTGTGGCGGCAACCGTGAGGTCGAACACTTTGGCTATGGATGTACCGATGGACCCCTCGTAGCTTATCTTGTTTCCCAACACCATGTTATCAGCCACCACACGCGCCTGTCTGTTGGCCGGACCGGCAAGGAAGTTTAGCCAGGGCTTGCCTGTGACGGGGTGGGGAAATTCGATGGCATCTCCCACGGCATATACGTTCTTGTCAGAGGTTTGCAGGTATTGGTTTACCTTGATGCCATGCATCTCGCCCAATTCCAGTCCCGAGTTTTGTGCCAAGGTGGTCTCGGCACGTACTCCTATGCTGAGCAGAACCATGTCAGATCGTAGCTGTATACCCGATTTGAAGTTGATAATCAATTCGTCATCCTCGCGTGAAAAACTCTCTACGGTCTGTTCCAGAAAGAGTTTTATGCCCTGTTGTTGCAGATGTTCGTGCACCAGAGCAGCCATTGAATAGTCAATAGGGCCCATCACTTGGGGAGCCATCTCCACTACGGCCACTTGCGCTCCTGTATGCTTTAGGTTCTCGGCCATTTCCAATCCGATGAATCCTCCACCCACTATGACCGCACGTCGCACTTTGTGCTCGTTTATATAGGCCTTGATGCGGTCGGTATCATCCACATTCCTGAGAGTGAAGATACCTTTGTCTTGTATTCCCGGCAAAGGAGGAATCACTGGAGCGGCTCCTGGTGATAATAACAACTTGTCATAGCCTTCCGCATATTCCTTCCCTTCGGCCGTTCGTATGGTCACCAGTCTGTTTTCGGTATCTATCCAGGTGGCTTCACTTCGTGTGCGCACATCGATGTTGAATCGTTTGCCAAAGGCTTCGGGCGTCTGTACGAACAGACGGTCACGTTCTTCAATCACGCCTCCTATATAATATGGCAGACCACAATTGGCATACGAGATATAGGCTCCTTTTTCCAGAAGTATGATTTCGGCCTCTTCGCTTAGTCTCCTGATACGTGCGGCAGCGGTTGCACCTCCTGCAACTCCTCCGATGATGATGTATCTCTTTTTAATAGCAGTCATGGTGGAAAAACGTTTATTAGGTAAGATTGCCACAGAGGGGTGGCGTGTCCTGACCCTTCTCTGTGGCAATCAAAGAAATCTGTATCCTACGCGTAGAATTTGTCAGAAGTTGTCCATATGAACTTCGAAGTAGGATTGTGGATGTGCGCAGGTGGGGCATTCCTCGGGGGCTGCCGTACCCACCACGATGTGTCCGCAGTTGCGGCATTCCCAGACCTTTACTTCCGACTTCTCGAACACTTGTGCCGTCTCGATGTTATGAAGCAGGGCGCGGTAACGCTCCTCGTGACGCTTTTCTATGGCAGCCACCAGGCGGAATTTCTCTGCCAGTTCCAGGAATCCCTCCTCCTCGGCAGTCTTGGCAAAGCCGGCATACATGTCGGTCCATTCATAGTTCTCGCCCTCCGCAGCATCCAGCAGGTTCTCTTTTGTGGAAGGCATCCCTCCGTGAAGTTCCTTGAACCACATCTTGGCATGTTCCTTCTCATTGTCGGCTGTTTTCTGGAAAATGGCGGCTATCTGCTCAAATCCGTCCTTTTTGGCTCTTGAGGCATAGTAGGTGTACTTGTTGCGTGCCTGGGATTCACCTGCAAAAGCGGTCTCCAGATTCTTCTCGGTCTGTGTTCCTGAATACTTGTTTGCCATAGTCTTGTCTTTTTTATGTTGAACTTGAAATATACTTTGGTTGGAGTCTGGTCTCGGGGGCATCCTCTCCATTCGGGTTTCTTGCCTTTTGCGTTGAAGGATTCTTTCTTGAAGAAGTTCGCTTCTTGTGGCAAAGATACGATACTTTTCCATACGAACGAAGAAAAGTCCACGATAAATATGCCGCTATATGAGCTGCCATTCCTCAGTAGCGAGGTTCTTGTGCAGGTATATACTTATTTATATATCACCTTGTTCACCTTTCCGTCCTCACTCCGTACGATATTGATACCTTGCCGGAGGTGGGGTAGACGTATGCCCTGGAGCGAATAGATTTGCCGTGGGTTTTGTGCATGTACCGTTATCTTGCTGATGCCATCAGGTACAAGAGGTATGTCACCGCCCACTCTTACCAATTGCCATTGGCGATGATGTGCAGAGGCCGATGTCCCGGCCTCCCATACGCCCACCTTGGTGCCTGATGTTGTCTTGGTCCCTTCCAAATCCCAACATTTGATTCCATCGGGCAACATGATGCGATAATGGATACCGTCTATCAGCCTGAGTTCGTAACCTGCTTTGTCGGTGGTACTTGTTTTCAGATAATAACTTCCGTCTGATATGGCTTGGCGGCCGGTCTTCGTCTGCAAATACCAGGTGTCATCCGGCTGTTTCTTCAGTATCCATTGCTGGTCAGGGTCGTTTTCATCAGCCTCGGCTATGATGACCCCATCATCTTTGGCTTTTATAGCCACCTGACAGTTGGCTTGTGGAAGAATCATGTATGTGTCTCCATCAGTTATCAGTGGACGATTCTCGGTCATGGGCGTGATGGGGATGACAAAAGTGGCTATACTTTGCTCGGGCATAGTGACCTCAAGGGTGCTGTCATTGCTCATTACATAATCCTTACGCAGGCGTATGACACTCTCGCTACTGCTGGTCCGATAAGCTGATACGTATCCTGAGACGCGTGTGCAAGGAAGTGAGATCTGGTGTATCTGTTTGTTGTTGCTGTTGTTGAGCAGTACGGCCACGAGAGTGTCACCTGCAGCATTTACAGCGCATAGGGCATGGTCGGATGTACCTGATACGATGTCGTAACCTTGTCGGATGAACCGCGTTATTTGCTCTCGCACGTAATAGTTCTTGTTACGCTCATAGGTAGCATTGGTAAAACTGCCTGTCACGAGACTCCACTGGTCGCTTCCTTCCTCCACATATTGCCAGTCGCACCAAGCCTGTGGCGCCAGATATCTCATGTCGTCCATCAGTCTTTGAGCCATAGCCAAGTTGCCTCCGATACCTGTTCCTCCTGAGCCTGTCTCGCTCATCCATAATTCCTTGCCTGCCGCACGCGCCAATGATCCCAGTTGGGCTCGTTCGGCATTTGTGGCGCTGTATGTGTGTGTGTTCCATTGCCTGGTCAGGCTTAGCGCACCCTGTTGCTGGTATGTATCCCAAGCTTGTAGACTTTGTGAGGTATTTGTCTCATCGCTTGTGCTTACGATGGTATTCAGTCCGCTTTCCTTCAGAACAGGTGCCAGAACACGCAGGAAGTTCACTTGGCTTTGTGTGTCGAAATGACATCCTTCCTGTCCGCCCGAACACCCCCAATAACTGGTAAGAGGTTCGTTGAAGGGCTCGAGTGTCTTGAATTCAATACCATATTCGTCGCGGTAATGCTTGCATACCTCCACCAGATACCGTGCAAAGTCTTCGTAATATTCTGTATTGAGGTTATCCTTGCTGGCATCGGTATATCCGGCCACACATCCACTTCGTGTCATCCACCATGGCGGACTATTGCTGAAGGCTTCAAACACGGCATCGGGGCGTAGCTCCTTTATCTTTAGCATGATTTTGCGTTGTGCCTGGTCACGTTCCCAAAGAAATTCTCCTCCTCGCTCATCTTGGAATCCTTCCATCTCGGCTCTGAGCCCTTTGCCTTGACCCATGTGATGTGCCTCGCAGTTGGTCCATGCAGGATCATCACCTCCTCCAATGTTGTATCTGAACACGTTCATGTTCAGCCCCATCGGACTTGTCATCCATCTTACCAGTTCTGTTATCTTCGTGTCATTCCATTTGCCACACATGTTGGCCCACCAGCACAAACTCACGCCCCATCCCTCAAGTTGTTGTCTCCTGGAGGTGGCACTCACTACATAGCGGAGTGTATCGACAGGGAGAGTCACCTGAGTGGTCTCGCTCAGCAACCACATGTGTTTCACGTCTGTGCCGCTTTTGTCAGAATAGACATGTGAACCCACGGTATTGGCATCCGTGCCCAGGTAACCGCCAGTATAACTGTTGCGCAATAGGGTGTATCCACCTTGTTGTTCCAAATTGTAATGTGCTCGCGCATCATCGGGGTCCGACAGGAAAAAAGTGCTCCATCCATCTACGCTGCCTAAGCTTAAATAGAGTGTAGGACTTCCTTCCATAGCCAGGAGTGTGGTTCCATCAGATTGTGGAAGGAGTGTCAGAAGAACGGATTCGCTGCCGGATGCGTCTACCAGCACGGCTCGTTTGTCAGAATTACAGCCCAGCACGTTCTGGCTACTGTGCACAAGGTATCTTTTGACGTCCTGAGCGGATGCCGACAGACTTAACATGACGCACAGAACAGATATAAATGATAATTTCATGTGTTTTATTAGCATATATTTATATAAATAAGATGGTTTTCTTTTCTTCTTCTCTTCTTCGTTTGTTCTGCAAACTCGCACTCATTCGGTTGGCGGTCATACCTTCAGGAATATTTTGTATCGATACATGATGTAAAGGAATATCCACCAGGTAGTGATGTATGTGATGGGTTCTACTACTGGCAGCAGATGCTCCGGGAATAGCGATACCACACCACCCAGAAGGCGATCACGCATGAAACCGAAGTTGATAAATCTTGGCAGCATATAGATGGCTATTGAATTCATGCCAATGACTACAAAAAAGAAATCCCAGCGGCGCCATTTTCTTACGTCTATCATGTAATAAAACAAAGCAAGCATGATGAGTGAATAGCATGCCACGACACAGACGAAGGAACTGGACCAAAGAGCTTTGTTGATGGGTGTCCAGAAACTCCATAAGTAACCCACAAATCCGAGTAACACTCCTGCAAGACACATGCCCGTAGCCTTGTGTGTACCCGTGAGTCCTTCACGCTCGCTTTTTATCCACCTGCCTGAGATCATGCCCAGCAGAGCCGTTCCTATGGCAGGAATGGTGGAAAGCAAGCCCTCTGGGTCATAGTCTGGTCGGTAGCAATGGGCTCCAAACAAAGCACGATCAATATAGCAGGCTATATTTCCTTCGCGTGTAAGTGCTGCTGCTCCCGGCATGTCGGGGGCTACCAGCATACTGGATACGATGCTGTAACCCACCAGTAAGGACAGTATGATGAGGACCAGGCGCTTCACGCTATGTACATGCATATAGATGAGGGCTCCAAGCATCCAGGCCATACCGATGCGAGCCAAAACACTCCAGAATCGAAGATCGGCAAACTTCAGCATAAGCAATCCGTTGCATACCCATCCTAAGGCCATCAGCATGAATCCTCTCGTTAGTACCTTGCGTATGATGGCTGCATGGCTCATGCCTCGCATCTGTTGCTTCTCCAGAGAGAAAGGGAAGGAGACGCCAGAGATGAAAAGGAACAAAGGGAAGATGGTGTCATGATGGCGCAGTCCATCCCATTCGGCATGGGTCATTTGCCTGGCCATGGCCTGCCATATATCATTCTCGGGGAAATAACTTGCTATGGCTGTGATGAGGGCGGCTCCGCCCATGATGAACAGCATGTCAAAGCCTCTGAGGGCATCAAGTGATTCCAGGCGATGCTGACTATTCGTTTTTCTTTCCATTGAGTAATGTAATTAGGTTGATGATTGCAGGAGTTTATTAGTGTATGCCGCGATTGTCGAGTGCCTGGGTATAGCGTCGGGCATTGCGCAGATGTTCCTGATAGGTGACGGCAAACCTGTGTGTACCCGAGAAATCTTCCTTGGCACACATATACAGATAGGGATGCTCCGAGTGGTTGAGCACGGCGTCTATTCCCTCTATGCTGGCTATGCGTATGGGACCGGGGGGAAGTCCTGCATTTATGTAGGTGTTATAGGGGCTCTGTACTTTGAGATGTTCGTGGTAGATGCGTCTCAGAGTGAAATCGCCTACAGCAAACTTCACGGTCGGATCGGCTTGTAGGGGCATGCCCAAACGCAGTCTGTTAAGATACATTGCTGCTACATCAGGTTTCTCCGCGGTGTTTGCTGTCTCTTCGTCTACGATGCTTGCCAGAGTGCATACCTCAATTGGCGTGAGTCCGCAGGCCCTGGCCTTTTGCCTCCTCTCTTCGTTCCAAAACAGGTCGTGCTCCCTTTTCATCCTCATCATGAATGTCTCGGGTTTCGTGTCCCAATATATTTCATAGGTATTGGGGACAAATAGTGAAGGTATTGTGGAGGTGGTATATCCCAGTTGGGCGCAATTGCTGCTGTCTGTCATGTATGAAAACACTTCAGAAGTATCCATCATCAGTTGAGTTCCCAAATACTGAGCCAGTCGGTCAAGAGTACGTACAGAGGGGAGGGTGAGACGGACGGGATCCTGCTGTCCATTTCTCAACTTGCGGAAAAGCATTAGAGCACTCTGTGCTTTGGTGTCGTATCGTCCCGTGCGGGGATGATAACTCAGCAGGGTGGAGCAGAAGTCCATTCTCCATCCCAACCGGCTCTTGATTTTCACGGAATCTTCAGAGTCGTCAGAGTCAATATAGAGAATGCCATCTGGGCGTGTAGTCCACTGGCTATGGGTAAGGAGGATATTTCCAACAGCAACACATACGCCTGCAGCCAGTACCAACACCAAGGCAATACCTGTCAAGGCTATACACAGTCTTCCACTTTTCTTTGTGGAGGAAGATTGTTGTCTGTCCGAATCAGGCAAGTGTTCCATCTCGTCCATATGTGTACATTTATAAATGTGTGTCTCACAACTGATGCAAAATTACTATTTTCTGCCCATCCAAACGACATTCTGATGAAGATTCTTTTTTCTGAGTCATTCATGACAATGTTGGACTCGTTAGTAATGGTTTTCTTGTTTTTGCCTTGTCTTAACGAAGACAAGGTCTAAATAGAAAGCGAAGGTGCATCATTTCATGTGAAATCACCAATCTCACCAACGAATACACGGGGCACGGAGCCACTCATATCCGTGCGGGTATTCCGGTGTCCGACGATTTGAAAGGAAACTTTGGGAGGAAAAAGAAGATGACGAATAATCCAATCTGTACAAGGGCTTAGCAGAGAATGACTGGGGGATAATCTACGGAGCCGGTGAGTCCCTGTTATGGGTCACTAGAAATTTCATGG
>JBJEKL010000023.1:0-5322 GCA_051878615.1 Bacteroidaceae bacterium
GTTCCGGTGTACCCGGTTACTCAGGGTACTGCCCTCCAGGCAGAGAGTGGTGGGGTGGCTGGTCCTGTCCGAGCACACCTTCACTTCGTTCCGGTGTACCCGGTTACTCAGGGTACTGCCCTCCAGGCAGAGAGTGGTGGGGTGGCTGGTCCTGTCCGAGCACACCTTCACTTCGTTCCGGTGTACCCGGTTACTCAGGGTACTGCCCTCCAGGCAGCGGAGTGCACTCGGGGGATCCACCGCTGCTTTTTTCACTGACCCGGGATTATCACCAAAGACAGGCCCGCAGTCTTGTCTGTAGAACTGCGGGCCTGCTGATGGCTTTTGTGCTATGTCGGGCAAAAGGTTACCTGACAAGAACCTTGCGGCCGTTCATGATGTATATTCCAGGTGCAACGGCTTTCTCCACACGTACTCCCGTGAGCGTGTATATGCCCTTGGCACCTGCAGGTATGCCAGAGGTTTCCTCGAGGTTGCCGATACCAACCACGGTGCCACCCTCTGCTTCTGCCTGCTTGGCTGTAATCATGACGATATTGCGAACATCGAAGGTGAGGTCCGTACCGTTGGTGATGTCCCAACGTATCCAGTGATCGGCATTGCCCCATCCGTATGCTTCGCGCAGGTCCTTGAGTTCGTAATAGGCATCCTTCCATTCCTCTGTCTGGGTGAGTTCGCCATAGAGGAAGTTCTTGCTGCCGTCCAAATCGGGTGCAGCGAAGAAGATCTCACCGTCGGTGACGTTGCGTGATGCACGATACTGGAAGTGCAGGATGGTGTGCTCCTCGTCCAGGTCGAAGTACAGACCGGAGAAGGCTGCAAAGGGGTTGGCTCCAGTCACGGTGAGCGTGTAGGTAAATGGCTCGGTCTGTTCCACCAGGAGTCCGTTGCTTGCCTTTTCCTCATTGTACTCAAGATAGTCGGGGTACTTGGCAAGCATGCTTTCGGCTGCGGCTTTAGCCTCTTCGGCATTGTATTCACCGCTTTCGAAGGGCTCCCATCCCTTCTCGAAGAGGTCGTCAAACAGGGTGTTGAAGTCACTCAGGGGCTGGTTGGACCACTTGTCCTGAATCTTGTTTGCCACATCGAGCAGACGTACATATGCGGCCTTATCCTCACGTATCTTCCTGAAGGTGCTTGTGAAGGTGCCGATGAGGTTGAGTTTCTCCTCTGCCGTCTCTGCCGTCTCTGCATCGTTGGAAGTGCTGATGAGTGTTCCGCGCTGCTCGTTGCCGAAGTTGGGATATGCCTGATACTCCTCGGATGATGACTGGTACTCGAGCAGGGTCTGTGCACGATTGGCCATGTCCGTGAGGGTGCGGTCCAGGGCATCGGCAGCCTCTTCCTCGGTACCCAGGTAGAACAGACGTGCGTTGCCGAAGCCTGTCCAGTCCCAGTCATAGCCTGTGCCGGTGTCACGGATTCCTACGGTCAGGGTACCATCGGTAACGAGTACGGCCACATGATTCTCGTGACGACCGGCTCCGATGGCGTAACATACACTGTGCACGCCATGCAGACCATAGCCAATGGTCTCGTCATCATCGTTCTTTATCTCATAGTCGGGATATTCACCGGTGAGGTGGCAGTTGACGCCGTCCTCGGCTTCCTCTGCGGGAATCATGCCTTCCCTGATGCTCATGATGTAGTTCTCGTTGTCATTGGCATATACGACAGCGGCAAGGTTGTCGCTTGTGACGATGTTGCCTGGCCTGTAACCGGCGGTCATGACAAACTCGTACACACCGTTCTTGATACCAGTGAGCGTCTGTGACAGGTCAAATGCCTTTGTGGCCTCTGCTGCATAGAGTCCGTTGTCGGCACGGCCAGTGGCATATCCTTCGGTTCCGTCCCATCCGTTCCATCCGTCGGAGAAGTCGGGGTTGGTAAGCATCGTGGTGATTTCCGCTCCTGCTCCGTATCCGTAGAACACTGCATCCTTCTGCATCTGAAGCATCATGGCAGTCTCTTCGGCCAACTGGTCGATGGTGATGGTGTGGTTGTCCCTAATGAATGGATATGAGCCGTTGGGGAAATCCTCGTTAGGCTCCACATAGTCGGTGATGTATTCCCTGAGCAGGTCCATCTGTTCGCATTCGATATCCACCCGATTGGTGACGAACGTCTCCATCTCGGTTGCGGCAGCGATGTACTTGCTGTAGGCCTCTGCCGAGCGTGCGATGGTATCCTGCATGGCCTTGAGTGAGACGTAGGTCTCTACGAGTGCATCCATCTCGGTGGGCTCTTCGATGGCGGTCGAGGCTTCATCGTAGGCGTCTATCAGGGATTGCTGCGCGATGACATCGAGATCAAAGTTCATCACCTGAGTGATGAGGTCCTCCTTGATTGCCGTGAAATCCTCCTGGGTGCCGAAGGTGAATTCCGACATCTGTATCTTCACGCCGTCATAGGGTTCGAGCACCTCCACTTTGTAATATTTGTATCGTGGTGCCTTGTCCTCGGTGAGTCCGAAGTATGCACTGGCAAAGTTGGCAGCGGGGATTCTGTCCGGTCCGATGTTCTCACGCTTGTCCACGAGCACCCATCCTTCGGCATCAACCTTTGCCTGGCTGTCCTTCTCGAAGTTGGCTCCATACACGTTCCACTTCTTCCAGTTCCTGCCGGGGTTGCCCTCGGTGTCATTGCCTGTGATGAGTGTGTAGAAGAAGGGAGCCTCGGTATCGGACACCTTGAAGATACAGTTGGCAACCGTGAAGTCGCCCACGCCCCACTTGGTGCCGGAGTCACCGTCCACAAGTGCTGCAAACCCTTCCGAGTCATTAAATCCTGCTGTCCCTTCAATAGCCAGATAAGCACCATTGACTGCGGACATGAGCAGATTGTTGAGGTATCCTATCTGTGTGCTGATCTGTGCATCGGTCAAGTGGCAGTTGATCATGATGTACGGGTACGAACCATAGGCAAACTCCTCGCCTGGCTCGACCTCGTCATTGATGTATCTCTTGAGGAAATCCACCACAGGGCCTTCGAGCTCGCTTATGGCAAATTCCACTTCGGCCACCTTCTCCTGATACTTGGCATACTGTTCCTGGGAGGTGGTGATGGTGGCCTGCAGAGCCGTAAGTTCGTTGCAGAGTGTACCGATCTGGCTGATGGTTGATGCGGACTTCAGCCGCTCCATCTTGTCGGAATACTCGTTGATGAGTTCTCTGTAGGCAGGTGTCTCAAGGTCAAAATAAGAGTATTCCTCATAGTATTCCTCCCTCATGGCGAAGAATGAGGCCTGGTTGCCGAAGGAGAACTCGGCCATCTGCATGGTGTTGTCCCCCACAATCTCCTTGATTTCTATCTTGAAATAGCTGTATTCCTGTGAGGGTGCGTTGGAGAGATAGAAGTAGGCTGACTTATAGCTATCGCCTGGCAGCATGTCCGTACCGATATTGGACTTCTGGTCGATGAGTACCCATCCTTCGGCATCAGAGGTGGCCTGCTCCTCATTGTCGAAGTTGGCCGCATAGATATTCCAGGTCTTCCAGTTACGGTTGGGGTTCTTGTCGGTATCGTTGGCGGTAATCAACTTATAGAAGGTGGGCTTGATGGGAGAGGAGGTGCAGAAGATCACTTCGTTCTGAGCCTGTTTGGTACACCACTTGGTGGTCTCTGTGCCATCAAAGAGTGAAGCGAAGGATTCGTTGCCAGAGGCTCCGTCTGTTCCTGACAGACCGATATAGGTCACATCAATGGGGTCACCCAGGTCAGAGGAGTATGTGGCAATCAGGTTGTTGATGAAGCCTATCTCCTCGTCAATCTGCTCCACGGAGAGCAGCAGGTTCTCCATGATGTAGGGTGCGCTGCCATTGGGATAGTCGGCATTGGGGGCGGTGTTGGTGTCCAGGTATCCGGATACGAGAGCCTGTCCTGCAGCATTGATGTGGTCCTCGTTGTATTCGTTTCTGAGTCTGGAGACCGACTCCTGGAATGTGATGTAGGCATTCTGCGAGGCCTGGATATTGGTGCGAAGGGTAGCACAAACAGAGTAGGCAGCAATCACGCTCTCCACATCGGATGCCGTGAGTATGGCCTGCAGGGCAGAGGGAAACTGCTCGGTAAGGGTGCGCTGTGCAGTGACGTTACAATCAAAATTCGCCACTCGCAGGTAGTAGGAGTTGCGTATGCTGTTGATCTCATATTGGTTGTATCCGAGTCCGAATTCAGCCATCTGCATCTTGTTTTTGCCACCGGTGGCTGTGATGTTGATCAGGTAGTACTGGTAACTTTCCTGCAGGGGCTTGTTGAATCCGAAGACGGCTTCAGTGTATCTTGCCGCAGGGATGCGCTCGGTCCCTACACCCGACCTTTCGTCCACAACGGTCCATTTGCCTGACTCCAGGGTTGCTTCCTCATCGCTGTCGAAGTTGGCACCGCTGATGGTCCAATCTACCCAGTTACGGTCGGGGTTCGTATGGGAATCTCCAGCGGTGAGGAGTCGGTAGAAATCGGGCTTGATGGGTTCTTCGGCCTTGACGATTACCCATATAGGGGTGTTGTCGCCTCCCCATTTGGTTAGCTGGTCGTTGTCCACCAGGTTGACATATGCGCCATCGCCCCACAGGTTGTCACGTCCGCTGATAGCTGTCAGAGGAACGGAAGGGGCGGGATCGCTGAAGGTGAATTCCGACATCTGCATGGTACCGTTGGATAGATTCACAATCTCCCTGAGCTCAATCTTGAAGTACTTGTAGGCGGTGGTGGGGTTCTCGGTGCACTCAAAACCCACGGGATAGTTGTTCTCGGCAGGGAACTCAGCCGTGGTGAGTTGCTCACGCTTGTCAATCAGTGTCCATGACTCGGCATCGCGTGTAGCCTCCTCGTCGCTCTCGAAATTGGCGGCATACACTTCCCATGTCTTCCAGTTCCGGTCAGAATAGGTCTTAGTATCAAGGCCTGTAATCAGTGTGTAGGAATCTGGGACGAAGGCATGGTCGGCCTTGAACACGACATAGGCACCATTGAAGTTGCCCATGCACCATTTGGTACTGCGACTGCCATCGATGAGCATGTCGTAACTCTCGTTGGTGTAGCCCGGTGTGCCGTGAAGGGCAGTCAGCAACGCATCTTCGGCCATTACAGGCAGACACAGCAATGCTGTAGCCGCAACAGTAAGAGCACGAAATCTTTGGAGAAATTCTACTCTCATAAGCTTCTTAGATTAATTTGTTTTTTTTGTTTGGATATGATCGCTATTTGTTGAATCTCAACACCGCAAAATTAGCAAAAAGTAAAAACACACAGATATTCTTGTGCTGTTTTTTTTATCATTATCAAGTAATTTTACCATAAACCGTCATCAGGCTTGGCTCT
>JBJEKL010000024.1:0-5234 GCA_051878615.1 Bacteroidaceae bacterium
GAGCGTCAGATTGTGGTTCTGAATGTCGTGGGTTCGAGTCCCACCGGGCACCCTCCTTAAAATGGACGCAACTCTCACTTTTTTGTGTTAGTTGCGTCTTTTTGTATTTTCCGATTTATCGTAAAGACGATACGCCTTTTTCATTATCCGCCATCGTCAGGCGGGTTCTTTCATGACATGCAGGGAGGCATCGAATTATTAACAAAAAAACTCTCATTATGAAACCAGGTATGATCAAGAGATATCTATTCGCGGCGCTGGCCTTCATGGCAGCATCCACGTCCGTAGCGCAGACACCAGAGTTAGGCATTGTGAAGAAGACCGACTGCGGGTTCTTCTGGCGTTACGACTTCAACTATTCGACCACAGACGTTGACGGCGTTACGCCCATCACCCTCTCTGCCGCCATCTTCATGTCATCATCCATACACGAGAACAAGTCTGCAGCCAGAGGTTGTGCGCTCATCAACCACTATACCATCACCAGCAATGCCGATCGCCCTACCAATGTCTCGCGTTTTGACACGTTGGAGGGACTCATTTCCAGCTCAAACTACTTTTTGATAGAGTCCGACGGCTTCGGTTTCGGCATCGACTCGCTGCGCAACCAGAAGTACCTTCAGGGACGCGCAACGGCACGTGTCAACATAGATGCGTTCCTCGCAGGGCGCAAACTGATAGAAGAAGAAGGGTTCAGCCATAGGGATGTCACCATCAACCTCGGCTATTCGCAGGGCGGACACTCCGGGATGTGGGTGAACAGGCTCGTTGCTGAGGGCTACCGCAGTGACGAACTGCCCAAGATAGACTATAGCATCATAGGCGGAGGCCCATACGACATGTACCAGCATTATTGCAAGCTGCTCAACGAAGACAAGTCACAATACCCGGTAGCCCTGCCGCTTATCCTCAGCGGCATGATAGATGCCGGAGGTAATAAAGTGAAAAACGAAGACATCTTCACCGACGATGTAGTGGCGGTGCTGCCCTCTCTGTTTGACTCCAAGCAGTATGACACAGACCATATCAATGACTACTTCTATGACAACTTTGGCGGCAACAAAGACGAAGGCATAGAGATGTCGAAGATTGTGAAGGAGGCCTTCTTCCAGCCGGAGAAGGAACCCATGTCGGATATCGTATTTCATCTGAAGGAGAACTCATTGGTCTATGACACATGGGCACCCAACAAGACGGACTCCATCACATTCGTACACTCCCCTGCCGACGAGGTTGTGCCGTATCTCAACCAAGAAAACATGGAACAACACCTGAAAGATGTGGGATACACGGCGTTTGACATCGACAGTTCCAGCGACTTCAAGCATACGGAAACGGGAACACTATATGTATTCAAGGTCGCACTGACGCTGAGTGAATATATACCCACGGGCATGGAAGAACACTTCCGAAACACTCCCGGCGAGTGTCTGCACGACATCTACAGCATCGATGGCAAGCTGATACACAAGAATGCAAAGATGAGCAAGGTCTACCCCACGTTGCCCAAGGGCATATACGTAGTGAAAGGACGCAAGATCGTGAAGAAATAAGCTGAGTGATTGCGAAAAAACGTTATGATGCGGAATTACAAGCGTATCATTAATGACATGTGAAGGCAGGTGTGAGTTAACCAATCCCAAATTTCGGACCTTTTTTATATGTCCAGTTCCCATCTGATTGCCGTATTCAGTTAGCAACTGATTGCCGTATTCAGTTAGCAACTGATTGCCGTATTCAGTTAAGAACTGATTGCCGTATTCAGTTAAGAACTGATTGCCGTATTCAGTTAGCAACTGATTGCCGTATTCAGTTAGCAACTGATTGCCCCAACTATAGGGGAATAAACTCTTCACCTCTGTGTACACTATTACAAGAGCCGTATTTTGCTGTTTATTACTTTTTCAGTGCAAAGTTAATAATAATCCGCGCGTAGTTTAGGATTGTGGTAAGTCTGTTCTGTACTTTATCAAGCACTTTTGCAATCTCATCACCACCAATATTTTTATAGTTCATCCCAACGAATAGAATATGATTCTAACAACTTTGCGGGTATTTGTATTTCTGTAGCGATTTTGCGCCAGTCTTTGATGGCAGCACGCACCTCCTCAATAACTTCTGATGCTTCTTGGTGTTCAATCATGTAGCTTTCACTTGCAGTGAGTAAGGCGTTGATGTCTGACTCTTCTGTGTATGAATCGATAAGCAAGCATTGATGTGACTTCGCTCCTGGATTGATGTCGTATGCAGGAGAGAGTGTCCAGCCTTTTGGGGTAAGCAGGAATCCATGATTACGGAAGTGGTCATCTGTGTTGCCAAACATGATGTTAAATGCCACTCTACGATAGAGCTCACGGAGATTTTGCCGTACATCGGTACACCCACGAAGAATGAAATCAACGATGTCAAGATAGCCGTTACCTGTGCTGCTACCGGCTCCATCATCAAGCCCAAGCAAAGACATAGCGGAAGCAAAATGAATGCGACGGCCTTCTGCTGTTCTATCGAAGCGTTCAGAAAGAAGCAGATCACGATCTTTTGAAATCTTGATGGTGCGCGTCTTTGCCACGTTGATACCAGCCTTTGCCGCAAGTTGATGCGAGAAATGCTCAATAAGCTCAGTATTCTCCAGATCCTTCTTTGAAGGGAACTTGGCTACATATAGTTTGCCGTCCGTATCAGCCACGTTGGCCTTTGGACGAGCACCGCCAAGTGAGGTTCCCGGATCAATCAACAGGTCGAGCCAGCGTTGTTCCGGTAATTCATTACGCTCCTCTGCCAACTCAATCTCATGGCATGCATCGCACAGGGCACGGAGACTCTCAATTGGGGGAACAAGGTATTTTGCACTCGCGTTGATGTAGTCATCACCTTCTTTCTCTTTGTAACGTATGCCACCCATGCGCGTAAAGTCTTCAATCCCTATGAGGTAGTCGTAATTAGTGAGCATTCGCTTCGGTCTGCCTTCCTGTTGGGCAGTCAGTCGCTCTCTGCGGTCAAGCAACAAACGCCCCCAACGATCGGGGAAGGAATCCTTGACGAAGCCGAAGACATTATCATTACCACGAGGATGCTGCAAAGAAGGAACGTTCATTAGGTCACTGCTCAGCAGAATGCCGCCATGCTGTTTCAACCACTGGCGCGAATACTCAAAGACAAAATGATCCTTACCACGAACATGTTCGTAGCCTAATGTTCCTATCTCTTCGGGAGAGGTTAGGAAATCAAAATCTGCGTAAACTGTAATCTTTTTCATCGTCTTTCATCCGATAGACTATAGGCGGCGCCTCGGCATAAGAGTAAACTCTTCTGCTCTCGGCTTGCACTATATTTCATTTCCTCAACAATTCTGCATCCTGAAGCTGTCTGCCAAGAGCATCGTCAGCAGCCAACAGGGTGATGTCATTTTCCAGATTCAGCGCAAAGAGTACGCGAGCATAAATCCCCATGGAGACCGTCGGGTCACCATGTTCCACCTTTGAGACAGTCAGGCGTGTCACCGTAGCCCTGTCTGCTATGTCCTGCATGGACAAATGCCTGCGCTTGCGGGCCAACATGATTTGTTCACCCATAATCTTCAGGTTCTGGCTCAATGCCCTTGGCATCGTTTTACCAAATGTGTTCTTTCCCATAATTGTATCTTATTGAGCGCGAAGATAAACAAAAATGTTTAATATAACAAACAATTTGAAGAATATTTGTGTCTTAACCCTTGTTTTTTATTATTTTGGTGCGAAAACAGTACTCCATCAATCAGTCTGGTGGGACTTTTGCTGTTCTCGCTTTCAGAATTTGTTAAAAGACCAATATTTCCTAAAATCCGCAGATAATTTTTCGAGTGTCAGATTTAGCCCTTGCTTGCGCCGATTCTGTCTGATTATGGGCTTAGAAGCTCTTGACATGACTTGTATGCAGACACCTTCCCCTTACCCCGTAAGGTCGAGAGGCTTTGACCTAAGCATCAATGAAGAGTGTTAATCTATCCGTGCTCCCAAATTATGTTGTATGGTTTGTTGGAGTAGATGTTGAGTTTGTATTGTCGTGCCGTTCTGATCCACTTGGCAGGGACGGCGATGAATCTGAACAGAAAACTCTTGACTCTGTCTGTGGCCTTGATTCCAAAGAGGACAGCCATAAGCGGCAATGCCACGATGTATCGGTAGAAGTTTGCCGCCATGGCGGTTAGGAGCAGGAACACGGTGTTCTGGTTCATAAACGACTTTGGCAGATGTGCCCATCCGAAATCGTTGTTCTGGCGGTCAAATACCTGTTCTGCTGAGCCCCGCTTGTTGTAGTGTTGTATGATCTCCTCGTCGGTCATGTCCCAGTCGTTGGTCAGTATGCAGCGGTATGTATACTCACCGTCGAAGAGGTCAAGTTGCTCGCCATTCTGCTTACGCTGCCGCTGCACGACGAGGCGGCAATGCTTTGCGTCCTCGAAACTCTCGAAGGGGAACGACTGCACGTCGTACTGCTGGAATCCTATCTCCACCGTAGTCCAGCCTGTCTGCCGCTTCACCTTCTCGTACAGACCTGCATACCGCTCGGCACGGATGTAGAACTTGTCAGTATGCTCCATGACCATCTTCACAATGTCTTCGCTATAGGAGCCGCAGTCAGCACGGAAGCTCCTGACATGAATGCCGAACGACCTCATCATCTCGAAGAAACGCCGGTGAGTCTCTGCCTGCATGAAGCGCACGTTCGCGTTGCCGTCACGGTTCTCAAGATAGGCAATCAGCCCGCCGATGGTGAACACGCCGGGGCTGTAGCCGTCAAAGCCCTTGTAGGTCCGCTTGCTGTCATACTTGTCCGCCTCAAGGAACTGGTGGTCGAAGTCCACGTCGTACTCGCCTCCCTCCGCGAGCTGACCTGTGGCCAGCAACAGCTTGATGAGCAGTTGGTTCAGTTTCTCAGCCGTGTTGAAATCATAGACGTTGCCCGTCTTTTCTACCGTGTATGATATGTTCTCCGTTGCCAGTTCTTCTATGCCGCGCAGCACCGTGTCTGCACTTGGAACACGCGTATGCGGACGCTCGGTAAGCACGTCCTTCAGATATAGGTTGAGGTCTTCCATGCAGTCGCCGCCACAGCAGAACACGGAAAAGATCGCACGTATAATCTCGCTGTACTGATAGCCAATCAGAGTGCTGCGAAGTCCTAAGTGTGAGTCTATCACAGAGGACAGAATAGAGTCAAATTTGTCCAAAACGAAAAATATTCCGCCAAAAGCA
>JBJEKL010000025.1:0-1939 GCA_051878615.1 Bacteroidaceae bacterium
ACCCTGAGTAACCGGGTACACCGGAACGAAGTGAAGGTGTGCTCGGACAGGACCATCCACCCCACCACTCCCTGCCTGGGAATCTGTCCTCCGGATTTATCGGGTGAGCCCAATACCCCCGGGGGATGCCTTGACCAGATAAAATATATCAACTGATGGCAGAGGGCGGCAGACGGCTCCTGTCCTGCCCCTATGGATGCCGTAATACCCTATGCAAGGGTGCCCGAAGCATCCCTAACATGGGGTGCCTTCATACCCCTAACAAGGGGTCTTGTCACACCCCTAACAAGGGGTATCATCGTACCCCTAACAAGGGTCGCCACGAAGCCCCACACAAGGGTTGCAGAGACGCTGCGGGAGAGTCTCTGCCGACATTCCAACGTAATGTGGTCCAGTGATTTGTGAGGGATTTCCGGTGTGCTGCGTGCATGGTGTCCCGCAACGGACTGCAGCTTCTGTCCGCTATGGTGGACTCTTGTCCGCGACCGCACTTGCAAGGCACCGGCGGACGCTCTGCGTGCCGGGAAAAGTATTGACAATATCCGCGCTCTCCGGCCTCTCTGCCCGGTTCCTTCCGGGTGCCGATGTCCGCCTATCCCTTCCTGTTTCGGCTATAGAAGTCGGCCGTGGCGGTGAAGAGAACGTCGCTGCTGGAGTTGAGGGCCGTCTCCATGGAATCCTGGATGACTCCGATGATGAACCCTATGGCCACCACCTGCATGGCCACGTCGGCCGGCAGTCCGAAGGGTGCGCATGCCATGGGGATGAGCAGCAGGGACCCGCCGGCCACACCCGAGGTACCGCAGGCTCCCAGGGTGGCCAGGATGCTCAGGATGACTGCGCTCGGGAGGGAGACCTCGATGCCTGCGGAGTGGCAGGCGGCCAGGCTCATCACGGTGATGGTGATGGCCGCTCCGTCCATGTTGATGGTGCTGCCGAGGGGTATGCTCACGGAGTAGAAGTCCTCGTCCACGCCCAGCCTCTTGCACAGTGACATGTTGACGGGAATATTAGCGGCCGAAGAGCGCGTGAAGAAGGCGCTCACGGCACTCCCCTTGAGGCATCGCCACAGCAGGGGGTAGGGGTTGCGGTGCAGGAAGCAGAAGGTGATGAGGGGATTGATGAGGAGCATCACCGTGAGCATGCACCCCACCAGCAGGAGTATAAGATGCCCGTAGGTGGCGAAGATTTCCAGTCCGCTCTCGCTCACAGAGGCATACACCAGGCCGAGGATGCCTATGGGGGCAAACTGTATGACCCACTGTACCACGAGCGAGACGGCGTCGGCCAGTTGGCGTATCACTTGTATGGCCTGCTGCGAACGGGTATTCTTCAGTGCCAGTCCCATGATGATGCTCCAGAAGAGTACGCTCAGATAGGCCGCATCGCTGACGGCCGAGACGGGGTTGCTGATGAGCCCCTGCATGAGGTTGCCTATCACCTCGGAGAGGGCGGCAGGGGCAGGGCTTGCCGTACCTTCCACACCGCTGAGCGCCAGTTGCACGGGGAACAGGTGGGATGCCGAGACCGCCACCAGCGAGGCGATGAGCGTGCTGGAGATATATAGGAATATCACGGTGCCGAAACGCTGTCCCAGCCCTCCGCCTGCCTGGGCCACCGATGCCGTCACCAGTACGGCGACCAGGATGGGGGCCACGGCCTTGAGGGCGCCGACAAAGAGGCTGCCGAGTGTGGATATGCCGCTGATGCCGGGGCAGAGGAGCGCCAGTGCCGTGCCGATGAGTATGCCGCAGAAGATGCGTGTGATGAGGTGGGTGCCTGTGTAGGCCCTCAGCAGGGAGGATAGGATCTGTCTCATGTCTCTGATAAACGTATTGTTGTGGTTTGGTCTTGCGGGGCGCGGATGTCGGGCGCCTGGCTACAAAGGTATTGCTTTCTGAAGTAATGGGGAACAGGAAAGGGCGTATTTCTGTGAGGG
>JBJEKL010000025.1:2039-20867 GCA_051878615.1 Bacteroidaceae bacterium
CTCAATGCTCTCAGAATCGCGAAAATGTGACCGAGGGGCGGGACGACTCCAAATACGCGATTCTGAGAGGCCCTTTTTCCTCTGGTTTCACACAACAGACGGGCAGGAACTCTGTGATTCTCACGGGAGTCCGATAGGGAGCCGGCTCTGAAGGACGGCCTCTTCTGTGGTGGTCAATCCTGTTCTGTAGTAGCGGTTTCGGGAGCAGGAGCGGATTGGATGATCTCGCTGTAGGATGGGATGTCGGGCAGGAAGTGGTAGGTGTTGTCGCTGTAGTCCATACGGCAGCAATAGTGCTGAAGCCCGTTGCTTACAACGAGCCAGTCTACATGAAGACGGATGTTGTAACGGGAAATCTGGTCGAAGACCTGTTGCGTGAGGGGAATGTGTGGAGCCTTGTACTCCAGGATCATCAGCGGTCGGGCCTGCTGGCCATAGACCACGGTATCACATCGCTTGCGCGTGTTGCCCAGGGTGATGGCCATCTCATTGGCGATCAGTCCTGCCGGATAGCCTTTGCAGGCAATCAGGAAGTGCGTGAAATGCTGGCGCACCCACTCCTCCGGAGTGAGCGCAACATATTTGCGGCGAAGCGGATCAAAGACCGTTGTGCGTCCGTCGCACGTCCTGAGCCTCAGTTCTGTTTTCGGTAGGTTGAGTGTCTGCATAAGGTCCTCCGGGTCGTAAGCCCGGCATCCTGAATCTGTGTGGTCATCGTGTCCTGCCGGGGCATTTGCCAGCCATCAGGGATGCAAAGGTATCAAAAAATGGCAGAATGCTTCATGTTGTACGTAAAGAAATGCTATCTTTGCTTTCAATTATGGCAGATGCCTTGGGCTTATATATATATAATAAGGTATATAAAGGACAAGATATATGAAGACAAAAGAGGAAATTGTTGCGAACTGGCTCCCCAGGTACACGAATCATGCCTTGGAGGACTTCGGCGAGTATGTGCTGCTCACCAACTTCAATAATTATGTGGACATCTTTTGTGAGACTTTCGGCGTGGAGAAGCCTGACTACAGGTCTAACATGCGTACAGCCACGGCTGACGGAATCAGTATAATCAACTTCGGCATGGGTAGCCCTAATGCCGCCATCATCATGGATCTCCTGAGTGCCATACATCCAAAGGCTTGTCTGTTCCTCGGCAAGTGTGGAGGCATCAGTTCCAAAACCCATAGGGGAGACCTGGTGCTGCCCATAGCGGGAATACGTGGCGAGGGTACCAGCAACGACTACTTCCCTCCAGAGGTGCCTGCCCTGCCTGCATTTATGCTTCAGCGTGCCGTATCCAGTTCCATCCGTGACCTGGGGTTGGACTATTGGACGGGTACGGTTTACACGACCAACCGCCGTGTGTGGGAGTATGATGACAGATTCAAGGATTACCTGCGCACCACCCGTGCAATGGCTGTGGATATGGAGACAGCCACGCTCTTCACTTGTGGATTTGCCAACCATATACCCACAGGAGCCTTGCTCTTGGTGAGCGACAATCCCATGACTCCCGACGGAGTGAAAACAAGCGAGAGCGACAGGCTGGTAACCCATTCCTATGTGAAGAGGCATGTGGAGGTGGGTATCCAGTCACTGGAGATGATCAAGCAGCAGAAGAAGACGGTACGTCACCTGAAGTTCGACTATTGATACGTCTGACAGGGGACTCCGGACAAACCAACATATACTCTAATGGCAGAAACGACAAAAGGCCTGACGGCTGAGGAACTGGTGCGTGACGTGCGTGCAGGCAAAGTGGCTCCCGTATATTATCTGATGGGTGAGGAGGAATACTACATCAATGAGTTGAGTGAATTTCTCACGAATGCTCTGCTCAAACCGGAAGAGCGGGATTTCAACCTTGACATTGTGTATGGCGCCGATACGGATATCATACAGGTGGTGGAACTGGCCCAGGCATATCCGATGATGGCCGACAGAAGGGTGGTGGTGGTACGCGAGGCCCAGGCATTGGGTTCTCTGGATGCCTTGGAACACTATCTCCAGAAGCCAAACTCTTCCACCGTGCTCATCTTCTGTCATAAGCATGGAATGCTGGATGGACGTAAGAGCGTGCTCAAAAGTCTGCAAAAGGTGGGCGTGGTGTACGAGAGCAAAAGACCCAAAGAGTATCAGATAGCCCCTTTCATTGTCCGTTATCTGAAGAAGCGTGGATTGGAGATAGAGCAACAGGCGGTACAGATGCTGGTCTTGCATGTGGGAGCCGACCTGTGCCGACTGGCCAGCGAGATGGACAAACTGCTGCTGGCCATATCACCGGGCGAACGTATGGTAACAGCCGTGCTGGTAGAAAAGCAAACGGGAGTGAACCGAGAGTATAATGATTTTGAACTGCAGACGGCATTGGCTACTCGTGATATAGACCGGGCAGCAAGAATCGTAAAATATTTCCAGGGTAATCCGCGTAGCTTTGCCTTGCAAAGAGTGCTATCAAATCTTTTTACATTTTTTTCGGACCTTATGATTGCGTTCTATGCTCCAGACCATAGCGATAGGGGAGTGGCTGCGTGGCTCGAGAAAAAAGACTGGGCAGTTAAAAGGGATATTTTGCCTGCTCTGCAAAACTATACGGGAGTGAAGACCATGCTCATTTTAGACGAAATTCGCAAAACTGATGCCCGAAGTAAGGGTCTGGAAGGGGTAAATATCCCGGCTGGAGAACTGCTTCAGGACCTGATTTTCTTCATTCTTCACTAATTTTCTTTCCGGATTAACATAATAGAATGTGTGCGCATATGTGCTCTCACGACCTGTGAAATAGGCATTTGCGCACTTTTTTGATGCTCTGAGAATCGCGTAAAATGCTTCGCATGTCCACTTGTACGTAAATTCTTCATTCTGGCAAAAACAGGAGATTCAGGTCTTCCTTTGCTGTTCATTTCTAATTTGAGTTTGTAAAGTCAAATCTCCAGACCTGCAATTAAGGTTTGTAAAACCTAAACCAAAAGCGAGTTCAGGTTTATGAATGAAGACTACAACATCAAATACAGATGTGGCTGTGCAGGAATCTATATTTAGAGTTTTGATTTGCAAAGCGAATTTTATGCATAGGCAGGCATATTTATATAAAACACAAAAAATCAGCACTATAAGCAGGGCATAAACATAGATGTAGGTAAATAAATGTAATAAAATATAAAAATAAGGCGCAATAAGAGGGAATATCGTCCCATGACAACTCATAACTGCTGAAAACCCAAGAGTTATGGTGTAATATGCAAAAGTTTGATAATTTAAATTCATATATAAGCGTTTTCCTCTTGTAGGGCGGCAAATGCATATAGATATACGGATTTACAAAACAAAACCAAATATTATGGTTTGAGAATTTTGATGTTTGTTCTTTCTGTAATTTACATATATGAATATTTGCAAAGACAAATATCTTTGTGTATCTTTGCATGTGGTTTAGAAATCAAAAGGGGCAACTTATCACCCCGATGAGGGTCATAAAGATGAAGGATCGTATATATCAACTGATGAAAACTCTGGGTATGACCCAGAAGGAGTTTGCTACGAAGCTCTGTATAGCGGAGGGGACACTCTCCAGTATTTTTAATGGAAGAACAAAGCCGACCAATAATTTGGTTAATGCTGTTCATACGTTTTTTCCTGAGGTCAGTGTCATCTGGCTCATGTTTGGAGAAGGAGATATGTATGAATCCAAGTCACAGGAATCCCAGAGTGTGCCAAACCAGGATGTGGAACAGGCTGCTTTCTCTTTCCCGGATAAGGCTCCTGAGACAGTCATTGATGTGGCTCCTATGTTGGAAGAATTGAAGGATACGGTCAAAAATCTTAACAAACCAAAGCGAAAGATAGTTGAAATCCGTGTTTTCTTTGATGATGATACCTTTGAGATATTCTCTCCTCGGTAAGTAGATCCTTTCCGTCCAATCCGTTGTGAGATGTTGCCTTGTGGGTGTGCGGCAAGGCATGCCTTCTTATGGTTGTTGTATGTTTCTCTCATGCCCCTATTTATTTTCTGAGTGTCCTCTGTCCCTATTGAGCTTATGTGGTGCTTGACCCTAAATCGGTATGAGATTTCCTGTCAGTTTCGCCTGTCTCCAACGCAAACGTATGCACCAGGCGTCGCAAACGTTGTCAAAAGCCATCGTAAACGTTTGCATGAAAAAGTATTCCTGTTAGGGATTTTTAAGGCATAGCGGTCTGATGAACGAATTGGCTTGAACTGCCACTTTCTTCCTGTTTTCGCGCGCGTGATACCTTTTTTATGTGTATCTTTGCATATGATAGATGTCATGATGCCCCCTCCGGTTTACTCTGGGGTGCTTGATTCGCACTATTCTGCATGGTAAAATGTAATACGGTATAGGAGACAAAGATGAAAAAACATATCCTCGAACTCTTGGTTCGCGAGGTCAGGCATATCAATGAACGATATGTGCTACTTCGTTTGACAGACGAAAACGGGCCCTTGCCAGAGATGTTGCCTGGACAGTTTGTGCAGGTGCGTGTGGACAACAGTCCGTCCACCTATTTGCGTCGCCCTATCAGCATCCATAATGTGGACCGTGAGGCTAATGAACTTTGGCTTTTGATTCGTTTGGCAGGTGAAGGTACCCGTCATCTGGCATTGATGGAGGAGGGTGAAAGACTCAATGTGATTCTTCCTCTGGGTAATGGATTCACCATGCCTGTGAACTCAGACGATCGTCCTTTGCTGATAGGCGGAGGTGTGGGCGTGGCCCCTTTGCTTTACGCAGGTGTACGTATGCGTGAGATGGGGGTTGAGCCAACCTTTCTTTTAGGTGCCCGAAGCAGGCAGGATCTGCTGCAGATGGATGACTTCCGGCGTGTGGGACGGGTTTTTGTAACTACCGAGGATGGTTCGGAAGGTGAGCGTGGTTTTGTTACTCAACATAGTATATTGTCGGACGAGAGCTTTACGCGTATAAGCGTGTGTGGTCCCAAACCGATGATGGTGGCGGTGGCACGTTTTGCTCGACAGGCCCGGGTTGCTTGTGAGGTGAGTCTTGAGAATATGATGGCATGCGGACTGGGCGCATGTCTATGTTGTGTGGAGGATACCACCGACGGACATGTGTGTGTGTGCACGGAAGGTCCCGTCTTTGATATAGATAAATTGAAATGGCAGATTTAACAATACATATCGGCGGACTCACGCTGAAGAATCCCGTGATGACTGCCAGCGGCACATTTGGATACGGTCTTGAATATGCTGATCTGGTGGATTTAGGGCAGCTTGGAGGTATTGTCGTGAAGGGTACCACGCTACATCCGAGGCAGGGCAACCCATATCCCCGTATGGCCGAAACCCCTCAGGGCATGCTCAATTGTGTAGGTTTGCAGAACAAGGGGGTGGATTATTTCTGTGAACATATCTATCCTCTGGTGCAGTCGTTGCCCACCCAGGTCATCGTGAATGTGTCTGGCAATAGTCCGGAGGATTATGCCGAATGTGCACGACGTATCAACGAACTGGAACATATCCCGGCTATCGAACTCAACATCTCATGTCCCAATGTCAAGCATGGAGGCATGGCTTTTGGTACTTCCGTGGAGGGGGCTTCCAGTGTAGTGAGGGCCGTACGTGCAGTGTATGACAAGACTCTTGTGGTCAAGCTATCTCCCAATGTGACCAGTATTGCCGATATCGCATTGGCGGCCGAGGCAGAGGGTGCCGATGCTGTGAGCCTGATAAATACCCTGATGGGTATGGCTATCGATGCCGAGAGGCGTAAGCGTGTGCTGAGCATTGGTACAGGTGGACTGAGTGGCCCATGTGTGAAGCCTGTGGCCCTGCGTATGGTATGGCAGGTGGCTCATGCCGTGAAGATACCGGTTGTTGGACTGGGGGGAATCAGCAATGCCACCGATGCTATAGAGTTCTTGTTGGCAGGTGCATCTGCGGTGGAGATTGGAACAGCCAATTTCGTCGATCCTGCCATAGGTGCCAAGGTGGTTTTGGGAATCAACGAGTATCTGGAACGGCATGGGTTCCGTAGCGTAAAGGAAATAATAGGATTATGCGAATAGATATCATTACCGTACTTCCCCCACTCATAGAGGGCTTCATGAAGGAGTCCATCTTGGGACGAGCACAGAAGAAGGGGCTGGTGGAGATTCATATCCACAATCTGCGTGACTATACTTTGGACAAGTGGCGTCGGGTGGATGACTATCCCTTTGGTGGCTCGGCTGGTATGGTGATGCAATGTGAGCCCATAGACCGTTGTATCAGTGCGCTTACCAAGGAACGTCATTACGATGAGATTATCTTCACGGCTCCTGATGGAGAGCGTTTTGACCAGCCTATGGCCAATAGTCTGTCGCTCTGTGAGAATCTCATCATTCTGTGCGGGCATTACAAGGGTATTGATTATCGCATACGTGAGCATCTTATCACCAAGGAGATAAGCATCGGTGACTATGTACTCACCGGAGGCGAGTTGGCTGCCGCTGTCATGGCTGATGCTATCGTACGCGTCCTGCCGGGAGCCATAGGCGATGAGCAGAGTGCCCTTTCTGATAGTTTTCAGGACAATCTTCTTGAGGCGCCCGTGTATACTCGTCCTGCCGACTATAATGGTTGGAAAGTGCCGGAGATACTTCTTTCCGGTCACGAGGCCAGGATAAAGGAATGGCAGTTGCAGCAAAGTCTGGAGCGTACCAGAAGGCTTCGTCCCGATTTGCTTGGTCCGGAACCAGAAGTGCAAAGAAAACCTCGTCGACGTAAAGGGTGAATCCGATAAGATAACGGCAGGGAAGCGTGTGGAGGACTCGTGTGCATCTGCCGACGTAAAAAAGAGAATAAGTCATAACGCTTTATATAACTACGATTATGGAGCAGAGAAATATGAACCTGTATATCATTGCGGGATGTAACGGAGCTGGTAAGACCACAGCTTCGTTTACCATGCTTCCCGAGATGCTCAACTGTAGGGAGTTCGTTAATGCTGATGAGATAGCAGCCGGACTATCCCCGTTCAATCCCGAGGGAGTGGCCATACAGGCCGGTCGTCTTATGATCGATCGTATTATCCATTTGCTTAAGGAGGGTGAGTCTTTTGCTTTCGAGACCACTCTTGCCACGCGTTCCTACGTAAAGCTTATCCAGCAGGCACAACGCAGAGGCTATTTCGTGACCCTTATCTTCTTTATGCTCAATTCGCCCGAACAGGCTGTAAAGCGTGTAGAGCGACGGGTAAGCATGGGAGGACATAACATCCCCGTGGAGGTCATCCGTCGCCGATATGAGGCGGGATTGCAGAATCTCTTCCAATTGTATATGCCCGTGTGTGACTATTGGGCCTTGTATGATAATAGTGATTGTCCTGCTGTCAAGTTGGCAAGTGGCTGCGGTGACAGGAACGTCGAGATTCTTGAGAAACTGAGATTTCAGGAACTTCAGCAAAAGTATGGTCAAACAGAGGAGGAGCAGCAACTATGACGGATAAGGATATACGCAGGATGCAACGCCGGATTGACGAGGGCATCCAGTTGGCTCAACATCGCTTATGGAAGCGTGCTGGCCGTGCCAATCTTTCGTTGGTAGTCTGTCGCAACGGTAAGGTGATGGAGGTCGTTCCTGATGGAGACCGTGATGAAAATATAGACAGAACGGGCGATCCGTTGCTAAGACGTAAGAGCCAGTTGTAGAATGGTTATATGTTATTAGGTATTCGCGCGCGTGACGTGATAAATATATAATGTCTATGCCGAATATATGTTCATGTGAATAAACAAGGATGGAATTAGAAATCAAGTACACTTCGTATATGGAAGTGACAGATGACAGGACAGCGAGGGGTATGGGAAGTGGAGACCTGAGAGTACTTGCCACTCCTGCCATGCTGGCTTTGATGGAGAATGCCGCCATGCTGGCTGTTGCACAGGAACTGCCAGAGGGCAGTACGTCTGTGGGTGCTCATATCAGCAGCAGTCATCTGATGCCCACTCCTCTGGGTGCCACGATATCTGCCACAGCGACTTTGACTGCGGAAGAGGGGCGTAAACTGACCTTTCATGTTGAGGCTCATGATGCTGCAGGAAACCTGTTGGGTGAGGGCAGTCATATACGCTTTGTGGTAGATAGGGAACGCTTCATGAGCCGCTTGTGAGCGTTTACTTCCTTCTTCCTGTGGCGAAGTCTTTTTCATGATGCTTATGTATAAAACATAGAAAAACAGGTATGTGTGTAAGAAGAATTACTCTTGTGTTCGCCGTTGTCCTGATAGGAATGGCGGGAATGTGCCGTGCTCAGAACTTTGATGACTGGTTTCAGGATCAGACACTCAGACTTGACTATACTTTCAGCGGAGATAGTAAGGGCCAGCAGATCTATCTTGACGAGATGAGGAAGTCTGACGGGTGGTATGGGAGAAGGGTTCATCTGGACAGTCTCCTCCTGCAGGGCAATGGCCAGATTACCGTTGCCGACACCATGGGAGTGGTGTTGTATCGACATTCTTTCAGTACCCTGTTTCAAGAATGGCAGGTCACACGTGAGGCCATGCTCGTGAAGAAATCCTTCGAGAATGTTTTCCTCGTTCCCATGCCTAAGGTTCCTGTGGATATTACAATCTCCCTTTTCGATACTCACCGGCAAGTGTGTGGCAGCATGAAGCATCGTGTCGATCCTGCCGATATTCTTATCCGTCCCGTTCGGGAGAGGTGCAGATGGGAGTATCTGCGTTCTGCCGGGGATAGCCGTGGCAAGATAGACATCGTATTTGTTGCAGAAGGTTATCAGCAGGCTGAGATGAATGTTTTTCGCCATGATTGTCAGGAGACAATAGATGCGCTGCTCTCTCACGAGCCTTTTCTTTCCATGGCGGACCGTTTCAACTTTATTGCCGTGTATGCTCCTTCCGAGGACAGCGGCGTGAGTATTCCCCATGATGGATTGTGGAAACGTACTGCTACATCCAGTCATTTTGATACTTTCTACAGCGAGCGCTATCTGACTACCCTTCATCTGAAGCAACTGCATGATCTCTTGTCTGGTATTCCTTATGAGCATATCGTGATACTTGCCAATACGGACAATTATGGTGGTGGTGGCATATTCAACAGCTATATGCTTTCGGCTGCTCATCATCCTACGTGCAAGCCTGTCGCGGTTCATGAGTTTGGACATAGTTTTGCCGGACTTGGTGACGAATATTATTATGACGACCAGTATGATACGCTTTATCCTGCCGATACCGAACCTTGGGAACCTAATTTGACCACGCTGGTGGATTTTTCGAGCAAGTGGAAGGATATGATGCCTCACAGGGCTTCGATTCCCACGCAACCCAGCGGAAAGAATCTTTATTCCGAGGTGGGAGTATATGAGGGGGGAGGTTATCAGTCGAAGGGAGTCTATCGTCCAAGTCAGGAATGCCGTATGAAGATAAATGAATCCCCGGTGTTCTGTCCTGTATGCAGGCGGGCCATTGCGCGTATGATTGATTATCAGACCAAATAGGTTAGAAACAAAAACAGAAATCCGGAAGCATTCGTTCTGCTTCCGGATTTCTGTTGTATGTTCTGTGGGGTTATCTGCGTTTGCGTTTGCCAAATAGCGAACGTGTAGCGCGTATGATGCGCAATCCTATTCGTATGCCTTCAAAGATGGCCACGCCCCTGCTTACAAACTTGCTCACGCTATGTCCTTTCCTGCTTATATGGGTAACAGGAGACACCAGTGCATGGGCAGAGTCCTTTATCAAAGCCTGTGAAGCAACTATTTCCTGACGAAGCTTCCTTTTCTGCTTCCGGATAGACGTCAGCACATCGGGACTGGCAGACAACCTACTCATTGTATTCCTCCTCTTCTTCCTCGGTGTCTAAGAATAATTCAGCCATCAGGCGGGCCAGGGGCTGTACCACCCATTGTCGCCTATGACTGTAGAAGACCATGGCCATGACCAGCAGGAGTATGGCTACAATAAGGAAACCGGCAGCAGAACTGCTTAAAAGTGTCCCGATCCATTCGGCCAGAGCATATAGCGTGAAGAAGAGTACCATGGCGCCCAATATGAGGCACACCACAGCCACAGCCACAGCAGAAAGCAATCTTGTTACTTTCTCCACAGCATCAAGAGCCAGATAACGCTTCTGCAATTGCAGATAGCGCTTGACCTCCAGGCTTAGAGCACGCAGGTCCTGGCTGTTCTCTGTGGTTTCTCTCTTCTCTAGCATGTGTGGTATTACTGCTCTGCGTCTTTGGTTGACTGAAGTTCCTCTGCAATCTCATCCACCAGGTCAGCCATTTCCTGACGGTTCAGACGAATGCCTCGTTTGCGCAATACCTCTGCAATCTTCTCACGCAGGTCGCTTCCCTTTTCGGGAGCGAAGAGCAGTCCGCATGTTGCACCTATAGCAGCACCACTGATGAAGCCAATCACGAAATTCAAAGCTTTCATATTCACCTCCTTTTTAAAAATCTATAATATTAACTCATTGCAAATGTACCCTTTTCTGCGTGCTCTACAAAGCATCATGCAATGAAATTCATGGAAAGTTAACGTTTTTTATGTAAAACCTATTGCGGGAATAGTGATAAATAACTAATTTTGTGCCATAATGAACAAGTAAGAGACAAGAGGATCAGTAAAACGTAATTCAAAAATAACAAGTTCCAATTATGAAGAAAACTTTATTGATGGGTGCCGCACTTTGCATGGTGCTGGCTATGACATCATGTAAGAGCAAGGAGAGTGCCTATAAGAAGGCTTTCGAAAAGGCTCAGGCCACACAGACAACCACCCCTGTCACCACTCCTACTCAGAACACAACCAATGTGACGGTTACTCCTGTAACCACCCAGCCCGCCACCGATTACAGTAACGTCAGTGTGCGCACGGAGAATGTTCAGTTGGTTTCAGGTGCTCCTTTGAAGGCCTATAGTGTGGTCGTTGGCAGTTTCGGTGTCAAGTCAAATGCTACCGGTTTGAGCAGCACTTTGGCTGGCAAGGGCTATACTCCTCGTGTAGTACAGGCTTCTACCACCCAGGGTCCGATGTATCGTGTAGTCGCAACAAGTTTCGACACCAAGGCTGAGGCTGCTCAGAGCCGTGCTGCCCTCGAAGGTCAGTATCCTGGTGCTTGGCTGCTTTATCAGAAGTAATTAGGGAATCCTTCCGCTGTAAGAGAAACACATGGGAAGGGTCTTGTCAATAGATTATGGGGTCCGTCGTACAGGTTTGGCTGTGACGGACCCTTTGCAGATAATAGCGGGAGGACTGGCCACTGTGCCCACACCTCAACTGATGGACTACATCAGGCAATATGTAGCGCGTGAGCAGGTGGAACGTTTCGTCGTGGGATTCCCGAAGCAAACGAATGGACGTGACAGTGAGAATTTGCCACGGGTGATGGCATTTGCCGACAAATTGAAAAAGCATTTCCCACAGATTCCATTGGATATGTGGGATGAAAGATACACCAGCGTTTTAGCCCACCAGACGATGCTTGAGGGAGGTTTGGGTAAGATGGCCAGACGCAACAAGGCATTGGTGGATGAGATAAGTGCGGTAATCATCCTTCAGGGATGGATGGACAGACGCAAAGGGATTTGATTCCGAAAGCATAATCGGATTCTTCCGGGATGGGCAGACATGTGTATGTCTGCTGTCAATACATAAATCACATCAATATGATATTACCTATATATACATACGGGCAACCGGTACTGCGTCGTGTTGCCGAGGATATTGATAGTTCATATCCCCAGTTGGATCAGCTCATCAAGGACATGTACGAGACTCTGGACAGGAGTGAGGGCATCGGCTTGGCTGCGCCACAGGTGGGGCTCAGCATAAGACTGGTGATTATCAATCTGGATGTCATTTCCGATGATATGCCGGAGTACAAGGGTTATATCCGCACGTTTATCAATCCTTATATCGAGGAGTATGACGATACAGAGACTGATGTTTCTGAAGAGGGGTGTCTCAGTATTCCTGGCATCCACGAGAGTGTCAGGCGTCCCACGCGCATCCGTGTGACTTATCTTGACGAGCAGTTTCGTCCGCATGACGAATGGGTGGATGGCTATCTGGCACGTGTCATGCAGCATGAATTCGACCATCTTGACGGGGTGGTGTTTACCGACCACTTACAGGGACTTCGCCGGCAGATGACACGTTCCAAGTTGCAGGCTATCACCAAGGGACGCTTTTCGTGCAATTATAAGGTTAAACTGCGTCGGTAAGGAGAGTGGGGCTGCATGCGGATTATGCTGACAGTCATGCAGTCAGTTCGGATTGTTGCATGAATAGGATTGTAAGCAGGATGATGCACCCCCTGCGCCTGCTGGTGGTGGGAGTGATGTTGCTTGCCGGAGTGGATACTGCGGCGCAGATCAATGCAGACCGCGTGTTGCTCATGGGACGTAATGCCTTGTATTATGAGGATTATGTGCTGGCCATCCAGAGATTCAATCTGGTAATCAATGCCAAACCATGGTTGGCGGAGCCATATTTCTATCGCGGATTAGCCAAATTCTATCTGGAGGACTATCAGGGAGCGGAGATTGATTGCGGAAGTGCCTTGGAGCGCAATCCCTACATGGGACAATATTATATGTTGCGTGCTTTGTGCAGTATCAACCGGGGCCGATACGTACAGGCCGAGGAGGATTATGTACATGCGGTACGTATCTCGCCGCTGGACAAGAACAGTTGGCACAATCTTGTTCTTTGTCAGATGGAACTCAAAGAATATGCGCGGGCAGATTCCTCGCTTGACCAGATGATTAAATATTGGCCCAAGGAGGCCGAGCCTTACACCCTCAAGGCCCAGGTCGCTCTTGCACTTGAGGATAGTCTTAGGGCTGAGCAATGGGTTGACCAGGCACTCTCACTGGATGAGTATGCTGGTCAGGCATGGAGCATGAAGGCTATGTTCCAGTCGGTTCGTAAGGAATATGCCCAGGCCGAGAGTTCTTTGGATAAGGCTTTGGTTCAGTTACCCAAGTTGGCAGGCCTGTATATCAATCGTGCCCTTGCACGTTATTATCAGGACAATCTGCGTGGTGCCATGTCAGATTATGACGCGGCACTTGATATCGATCCCAATAATTATCTTGGGCATTTCAATCGTGGACTCTTGCGTGCCAGCGTGGGAGAAGACAATCTGGCTATTGAAGATTTTGATTTTGTCCTGAAACTGGAGCCTGACAATACCATCGCCTTGTATAATCGTGCGCTTATGCTTGACAACGTGGGTGACTATAAGGGAGCCATCAGGGACATTAGCGCGGTCATACGCGATTATCCTCAGTTCTGGGAGGGATACCGCAGGCGTGCTGCCATACGGCGCAAAATCGGAGACGTGTATGGAGCTGAACGTGATGAGTTTACGTTGCTTAAGGCTCGCATGCAGGTGGCTCAGGGGACATACCAGAAGGACAAACGCACCCGAAAGAAGAGCGAGCATGCCATTGAGGACTATGACAAACTGGTGGAGGAAGACGTGCAATATCAGGAAAACGAGTATGCAAGCGACTATCGTGGGCATGTACAGAACAGACAGAGCAATTTGAGGGTCGAGCCCATATATGTGTTGTCATATCATGCGTTGAAATCCGAGGTGAACATCTATGTTCCCTATAGTCAGGAGGTGGAGAACCTCAACGGTAGCCATGCGCTTCCCGCCACACTCTATCTGACCAATCATGAGGGAGGACCGGACGCTTCGCAGACAGATGCACACATGAACTCTATCATTCAGGCCACTGCAGCTTTGGAGGACAAACCACACGACAAAATCCTATTGTTGCGTCGGGCTCTTGACTATTATCATGTGCGTGATTTTGAGAATGCCATTGCCGATATGAATGATTATCTGCAGCAGGAACCATTCTCACAGGTCGGTCTTATGCTGCGGGCTCAATGTCGTTTCGCGCAATTGGAGGTGTCCCAGACGACTTCCACTGCTTCTGACCTCCGCCTGGGCTATCTGATGGTTCAACAAGACTATAATCGAGCTTTGGAGCGCCATCCCGATTCTCCCTATCTTCTTTACAATTCTGCCTGTCTTCTGGTACAGTTGTCTGATTACGCGGGTGCTATCCGATTATTTGATAAGGCGTTGGACCTGGACGGCAAGTTTCCCGATGCCTATTACAGCAGAGGAGTGGCACATATCTTGGCAGGAGACACCGAGAAGGGTCTTACCGATCTCAGTCAGGCCGGTGAGTTAGGACTTTACACGGCATATAGTCTTATCAAATATTATTCAACCCACAAAAAGTGAGACTCAGGGGCAAAAACTTCTTTATTATCAATGCCTCTTTCATTAAAAAGGAGTAATTTTGCATTTCCATTGGAATGGAATGAAAATGTGATTGATCAAGGAATATATAACTCATAATATCTATGATTAAGATAACTTTTCCCGACGGGTCGGTTAGAGAGTATGAAGCCGGGGTTACAGGTATGCAGATAGCAGAGAGCATTTCGCATCGTTTGGCTCAAGATGTGGTGGCTTGTGGTGTAAATGGTGAAACCACGGAACTTAATCGTCCCATCAGTGAGGATGCTACTATCAACCTGTATAAGTTTGAGGATGAGCAGGGTAAGCATGCCTTTTGGCATACCAGTGCCCATCTGTTAGCAGAAGCTTTACAGGAACTCTATCCTGGTATTCAGTTCGGCTTTGGCCCTGCCATCGAGAACGGATTCTTCTACGACGTCTTGCTCCCTGATGGGAAACAGATAGGCGAGGGCGACTTCAAGACCATCGAGAACAAGATGATTGAACTGGCTCGCAAGGATGAAGCTGTGGTACGCCAGGAGGTAGGCAAGGCCAAATGTATCGCACAATTCCAGGCAGCAGGACAGACTTATAAGGTGGAGCATATCGAGCAAGACCTTGAGGACGGTTCGATATCCACTTACACTCAAGGCAATTTTACCGACCTCTGTAAGGGTCCGCATCTAATGTCTACCGGCATCATCAAGGCAGTCAAGCTGATGAGTGTGGCCGGAGCTTTCTGGCGTGGTGATGCCAGCAAGGATCAGATGCAGCGTATCTATGGAATCTCTTATCCCAAGCAGAAGATGCTCACAGAGTATTTGACCATGCTTGAGGAGGCAAAGAAAAGAGACCACCGTAAGATAGGCAAGGAGATGGAACTTTTCATGTTTTCTGAGCGAGTGGGCAAGGGTTTGCCCATCTGGCTTCCCAAAGGCACCGATCTACGTCTGCGTTTGCAGGATATGTTGCGCAAGATACAAAGACAGTATGGATATCAGGAGGTCATCACACCCAACATTGGTGGCAAGAATCTTTATCAGACCTCAGGCCACTGGGATCATTATGGCAAGGATAGTTTCCAACCCATCCAGACACCCGAGGAAGGCGAGGAATACCTGCTGAAACCTATGAACTGCCCCCATCATTGCGAGGTGTTTGCCAATAAGCCTCGTTCTTACAAGGAACTGCCTTTCCGTTGTGCCGAGTTCGGTACCGTATACCGTTATGAGCAGAGTGGCGAACTGCATGGTCTTACCCGTGTACGTTGCTTCACTCAGGATGACGCTCACATCTTCTGTCGTCCCGACCAAGTGAAGGACGAGTTTATAAAGGTGATGGAAATCATCCAGCATGTATTCTACATATTCAATTTCTCAGAAGAGAACGTTGAGGTGCAGATATCTCTGCGCGATCCCAAGAATACTGAGAAGTATATCGGAAGTGATGAGGATTGGGCCACAGCCGAGCAGGCTATCATTGATGCTTGTGCCGAGAAGGGAATGAAGGCACGTTGCGAATTGGGTGAGGCTGCTTTCTATGGTCCTAAACTTGATTTTATGGTCAAGGACGCCATCGGACGCCGTTGGCAGTTGGGTACCATTCAGGTTGATTATCAGTTGCCTCAGAGATTCCAGCTCGAGTATGTGGGCGAGGACAACAAGAAGCATCGTCCTGTGATGATTCATCGTGCACCCTTTGGCTCAATGGAGCGTTTCGTGGCGGTACTTATCGAGCATACCGCCGGCAAGTTCCCTCTTTGGCTCACTCCTGACCAAGTGGCTATCCTTCCCATCTCAGAGAAGTTCAATGATTATGCCCAGCAGGTGAAGACATATTTTGACCAGCACGACGTTCGTTCTTATATTGATGATCGTAGTGAGAAGATTGGCCGTAAGATTCGTGACACCGAGCTCAAACATGTTCCCTATATGGTCATCGTAGGCGAGAAGGAAGCCGCAGAGGGACTCGTAAGCTTCAGAAAGCAGGGCGGTGGTGAGCAGGGCACCATGAAATTCGAAGATTTTGCGAAGAAAATCTGCGAAGAGGTGCTCCGTATGACGGAAAAGTATTAATTTTGCACCGTTTTTAACGTTTTTAATGAAGAAAGACAACGCTAAGCAACAGTATCG
This sequence comes from Bacteroidaceae bacterium, assembly GCA_051878615.1. Taxonomy (GTDB): domain Bacteria; phylum Bacteroidota; class Bacteroidia; order Bacteroidales; family Bacteroidaceae; genus Physcousia. The sequence continues at coordinate 18,428 of JBJEKL010000025.1, forward strand.
TGTAAACGAGCAGATTCGTGTACGTGAAGTACGCATCGTGGGTGATGGCATAGAGTCCACCGTGATGCCCACCCGTAATGCCTTGCATTTGGCCGAACAAAAGGGTGTGGACCTGGTGGAGATATCTCCCAACGCACAGCCTCCTGTATGCAGGTTGATAGATTACAGCAAGTTTCTCTATCAGCAGAAGAAGCATCAGAAGGAGATGAAGGCCAAGCAGGTCAAGGTGGATGTAAAGGAGATTCGATTCGGCCCTCAGACAGACGATCACGATTACGAGTTCAAGTTGAAGCATGCAAAGGGCTTCCTTACCGATGGTGATAAGGTAAAGGCATTTGTCTTCTTCAAGGGACGAAGCATTCTGTTCAAGGAGCAGGGTGAGGTGTTGCTTTTGCGTTTTGCTGCTGATTTGGAAGATTACGGCAAGGTAGAGCAGATGCCACAGCTTGAGGGAAAGCGAATGATTATGTTCATAGCCCCCAAGAAGCAGCCCCAAGGCGCTAAGAAAGTACTTGAGTCGACCTTGCTGGAGCAGCAGGCCGTGGAGGTTCCACGTGAGAAGAAAGCCCCCCAGCAGAAGGCACGTAAGGAGTACACAGGACCAAAGGTTGAGGGAGAGGTCTTCGATGATTGACATCCTGATACCCATAGGTTAAGAGAACAAAGGGTAGTGCGTAACGCCTGGTATATGCGTTGCCACGCCAGTCAATAAACAAATAAACAAATTAAATTCAATTATGCCAAAAGTTAAGACTAATTCTGGTGCTAAGAAGAGATTCTCATTCACCGGTACAGGCAAGGTAAAGCGTCATCACGCTTACCACAGCCACATCCTGACCAAGAAGACCAAGAAGCAGAAGCGCAACCTGGTTCACAGCGACATCGTAGTGACAGAGAACATGAAGCAGGTGCGTGACCTCCTCTGCAAGCGTTAATCGTCTTTCATCGGGTCAAGATTATAGTTTTCACTTAAGTGTTTAACCGGATGTCCAGCACGAAGTTCGTCCTACGATAGACGGCGCTGGCTTTCAAAAAAGAAAAATTATGCCAAGATCAGTAAATCATGTAGCTTCAAAAGCTAAGAGAAAGAAAATTCTGGGTCTGACCAGAGGTTATTTTGGTGCTCGCAAGAATGTGTGGACCGTTGCCAAGAATACTTGGGAGAAGGGTCTTACATATGCTTTCCGTGATCGCAGAAACAAGAAGCGCAATTTCCGTGCTCTGTGGGTTCAGCGTATCAACGCAGCTGCTCGTCTGGAGGGTCTGAGTTACTCTCAGCTGATGGGCTTGTTGCATAAGGGTGGTATTGAAATCAACCGCAAGGTTCTTGCTGACCTTGCTGTGAATCATCCTGAGGCTTTCAAGGCTATTGTGAGCAAGGTGAAGTAAGGAGAAGTAAGGAGAAGTGAGGGAGTATCCCTCGGTTTCGTAAAGTATAGGGATTGTGCCGGTCTGCACAATCCCTTTTCTGTATTAAATGACATACCCCATTTTGTGGCTTACCCCCCCCGGATTTATCGGGTAAGCCCAATCGTTCCAAATCAATGATGGGCCAGAGGCCGTTTCGTATCCCTTCAGACTGTAATACATGAATTAGGCCAAAAAGAACGTAATATGGAACATTGAGATGCAGACGCAAACCAGTAATTTTGCAATGTAAAGAATGAGCCAAATACATACCAATCAACCAGAAATGAAATCATATGTCCTGATTCTTGCCGGTTTGCTTTTGGGAGCTTGTGAAGTCTTTGACATCCATCCTTATGATGGGAAAATCAAGGGGAAGAAGAATCTCAATGAGGCTAATATCCAGCAGATAGAAACAGCTACACAAGGAGCAAACCAGATAAGGTTTGCCGTGATAAGTGACACACAACGATGGCTGGACGAATTGCATGATGAGGTGAAGAGCATAAACGCACGTGACGATATTGACTTCGTAATCCATTGCGGAGACTTGGTGGACTATGGTATCACAAAGGAGTTTGATTGGCAGCAGGAGGTGTTGCTCAAACTCAATGTCCCGCTGGTGGTCTTGCTGGGCAATCATGATTGTTTGGGCAGTGGGAAGGATGTATTCAGGAAGATGTATGGACCGGAAAACTTCAGTTTTGTGGCGGGGCACGTTCGTTTTATATGTCTTGACACCAACGCTTTGGAGTATGACTTTTCCAATCCTGTACCAGACCTCAACTTCTTGCGTTCTTTCATCGGAATGAATGATGTGGAGGCCACCGTAGTGGCGATGCACACGAAGCCATTTGATGATGAGTTTGACAATAACGTGGCTGATCCGTTTCATTATTATATCACGCAGATGCCCAATCCCCTGTTTGGTCTGTGTGGTCATTGCCACAAGAGTGCAGCTTTTGATCTCTTCAATGATGGATTTATGTATTATCAGGCAGCATGTGGGAAGAACAGAGAGTATTATATTTTC
>JBJEKL010000026.1:0-5163 GCA_051878615.1 Bacteroidaceae bacterium
GTGTTAATTTGTTGATTATTAGAAAGAAAACAACCTTTTAAGGGACGACTAATTAGTTTGCTATTTGGGTGAAAAAGCAAAAAAAGAGTTGGGGCATGAGGCAAAATAGCGTTTGTCTGTTCTTCGGGATGTATCCTATTGCCATATAAGGATGTAAGCACTTTCCGCAGGAAAAATGTAAATATAATTTATGGTTGTAATGTGCGCGTCGAACAGGATGTTCGTATTTGTTTGTGGTTCTCATTCGGGAAAGGATCCGAGCTTATGGAAATCTATGCTTATCCCCATGAAATTTCCGCCGAGTCTTTTCTACTGAGCCCTACAGGGGTGTAAGGTACAAGGGCAAACCCTCGCGCGGGATTATATAATAGGAGGAAAGAAAAGGGTGGTGGAGTGAAGAATCCCCTCTCCAGCATTGCAAAATAAAACAAGGAGGAGTGAAAATGAATCCATTGAGATGGACAACGAAAATCCCAACCGGGTCATGGGATTTCCTGTCTGTTTTTTCTGGCAGGCCGCTTCTTTGAAGGCAAAGCAGGCATTCCCTCTTCTTGTAGTCTTGCCGTGATAAGTCGTGCTGCATGGATGGGAGCCCCAGGTCGCCCTAATCGTTCTGCCACAAGACGGTAGCCGTCATTCTGGTTCTTGATGGCTTGTGGGTCGGTGAGAAGAGTCTGCAGGTGCCTTTGCACGTTGGCTACGTTCATCTGTTCACCTACCAGTTCGGGTACCACTTCCTTGCCTGCCACCAGATTGACCAATGAGATGAATGGAATCTTGAGTATCAGTTTGCGCCCAAGCGAGGCCAGGCGTCCTGCCCACATGTAGTAACACACAATCTGACGTACACCCAACAAGGCTGTCTCCAGGGTGGCTGTCCCACTGGTGACCAGTGCAGCCGTACTATGCTGCAGCAAAGGGTATGTCTGGTTGCGCACGATGTTGAACGGCCTGTCGGCATGTGATTCCGTTTGCAACGGCTCCAGCGCCTTATAGTAGAAGTCATCGGAGATGCCGGGGGCTGCGGCTATCACCAGTTGGTATTGGGATGTGAAGGGCATCGCAGCCTGTACCATGCGTGGGAGATTGCCGCTGATCTCCTGTTTGCGGCTGCCTGGCAGCAAAGCGATAATCTCCCGGTGGGGGAGACTGTTGTCCTTCAGGAAGGTGCTCTTTGTGAGAGGGTGCCGGGTGAGGAACGCATCCACCTCGTCCATGGTGGGATTGCCCACGTAATGTACCGGATAGTGGTGCTTGCGCTCATAGAAATCCACTTCGAATGGGAGGATGCAGAGCATCATGTCCACATGGCAGCGTATGGCGCGTATGCGATGCTCCTTCCATGCCCATATCTTCGGTGATATGTAATAGATGACGGGGATGTGCGTGTGAGTGTGTATGTATTTGGCTATGCGCAGGTTGAATCCCGGGTAGTCCACCAGGATGAGTGCATCGGGCTGCCATCGCGTGATGTCCTTCCGGCATTCGTCCATGCCTTGCAGGATGGTACGCAGGTGCATCAGTACGGGCAGGAAGCCCATGTAGGCCAGGTTGCGATAATGTTTTACAAGGGTGGCTCCCTGGGCTTGCATGAGCTCTCCGCCCACAGCCCGGAACTCCGCTTGCGGGTCCTGCTGCCTGAGTGCTGACATGAGATGGCTCGCATGCAGGTCTCCGCTGGCCTCTCCTGCTATCAGATAGTATCTCATAGTTCGGTCGCAAGAGAATGTAGGGTGGTCATGGCCGGCACGTGGGTCATGTCGAGGTGCAGTGGAACTACGGCTCCCATGCCATGATCCATGGCCCACCAGTCGGTATCCTGCGCATCAGGTTCCAGACAGGTGTATTGGCCTGTGAGCTTGAACGAGCCCGGACGGTCGGCGGGTGTCCATTCTGTGTCCCACTTTCCTCTGGCCATACGGCAGACACGTATACCCATGAGGCGATCCACCTTGGGGAAGTTGACGTTCAGACAGGTGTCCTGGGGCAGTCCGTTCTGCAGGACATGTTGCGCTATGCGTGTGATGGCCTGCCCATAGGGGGTGAAGTCACATTGTGTCTCCCGGGTGCGCAGACTGAATCCGATGGCGGGGATACCTTTCATGCAGGCCTCGAAGACGGCTCCCATCGTGCCGCTGTAATGCACGTTGACGGATGCGTTGTCTCCATGATTGATGCCTGATACCATGAGGGCGGGCTTGCTGTTCATCACATGTTCGAGAGCCAGTTTCACACAATCGGCAGGCGTTCCGCTGCAGGCGACACGGACAAGCCCGTCGGCATGGCTCTGTGGGGAGAGTGTCACGGGTTGTGTGACGGTCATGGAGCAGGCCGCTCCCGAACGTGGACCATCGGGGGCCACCACAACAACGTCGCCCAAAGGACGCATCAGCAGGGTGAGCACGTTGATGCCCTGAGCATCTATCCCATCGTCGTTGGAGACAAGTATCAAGGGTCTTGCTGTCATAAATCCGGCTTTTTTGCTATGCAAAGGTACGAAAAAGCGTGCAAGGTGTCTGTGGTTTGGAAAGAAAATGTTATCTTCGCACGTTGGATGGAGCGGCCGGGTTATCCACAAAAAGCGCGAGTTATCCACAAGTTTTCTCATTCGGCCTCCTCTGTCGACCTGTTATTCGCATCAAAAGACATAAATTTGCACTCGATAAACCATATTAAAGAGGGATATACCGAATGAGCAAGATTATTGCAGTAGCCAATCAGAAGGGAGGAGTGGGCAAGACCACTACCAGCATGAACCTGGCCGCATCGCTGGCCACCATGGAGAGGAAAGTGCTGTTGATCGACGCCGATCCTCAGGCCAACGCTTCCAGCGGACTTGGTGTGGACAGCAAGCAGGTGGACAGTACCATCTATAGTGCCCTGACCGGACAACTGCCCATGCGTGAGACCATCTATACCACCGACATAGAGGGACTGGACATCATCCCCTCGCATGTGGACTTGGTGGGTGCGGAAATCGAGATGCTGAAGCTACGCTCGCGGGAAACAGTACTGAAGCGTCTGTTGGCAGATGTGAGGGCAGAATATGACTATATCCTGATAGACTGCAGTCCCAGTCTGGGGCTCATCACCGTGAATGCTCTGACGGCGGCACAAAGTGTCATCATTCCCGTCCAATGTGAGTACTTCGCCCTGGAGGGTATCAGCCAGTTGCTCAACACTATCAGGATAGTGAAGTCGCGTCTGAATCAGGAACTGGAGATAGAGGGATTTCTGCTGACCATGTATGACGGACGCCTGCGCCTGGCCAATCAGGTGAGGGATGAAGTGAGACGCCATTTCCGTGACCTGGTGTTCCAGACGGTCATCCAGCGTAACGTGAAACTGAGCGAGGCACCGGGGCATGGCATGCCTGCCATCCTGTATGATGCCGATTCGGCGGGATCAAAGGCTTACCTGAAACTGGCAGAAGAGGTGATCAGCAAGAACGAGTCCTAAAAGAAACAGACATAGCACATGACAATAAGAAAGAAATACGGCACTCCGGCGTTGGGCCGGGGACTGGAGGCTTTGCTGGATACCGGCGATGTGAGGACAGGAGGTTCGTCAAGCATTGGCGAAGTGGACGTGATGCTCATCAAACCCAATCCCGACCAGCCACGCCGGGAATTCAGTGAGGAACATTTGCGTGAACTGGCAGACAGCATCGCGCAGATAGGTATCGTGCAACCTATTACCCTGCGTGACATGGGTGACGGATTCTATACCATCATTGCCGGCGAGCGTCGTTGGAGAGCCTGCCAGATGGCCGGGCTCACCCATATTCCCGCCTATATCCGTACCGTGGATGACGAGAACATGATGGAGATGGCGCTGGTGGAGAACATACAGAGGCAGGATCTCACTGCCCTGGAGGTGGCCCTTGCTTACCAGCATCTCATCGAACAGTATGGTCTCACACAGGAGCAGTTGAGCGAGAAGGTGGGCAAGAACCGTGCCACTGTGACCAATTATCTGCGTCTGCTGAAATTGCCGGCATCCATACAGGTGGCTCTCAAGGACCGACAGATAGACATGGGACATGCCCGTGCCCTGCTGGCTCTTGATGACCCCAAGGCCCAGCTGCACGTCTTCGAGGAGATGACCACACAGGGGTTGAGCGTGAGACGCGTGGAGGAGATGGTCAAGGAACTGTCGGCAGGCGGAACCGTTAAGGGTAAGGACGGGCGGCGCATACGCCAGAAGGGATCTGCGCTGAGTGCAGAATACAACGTGTTGCGTGATAGCCTGAGTGCCTTCTTCCGTACGAAGGTGCAGATGACCTGCTCGGAGAAGGGAAAGGGTAAAATCACCATCCCCTTTGCCAACGAGGAGGAACTGGAACGCATCATGGAGATATTTGACCGCCTGAAGAGTTGATACCACGCGGGAATATATATGGATGCAGATTGCTGGTAGCTTTGTGCTCCATAGTCTGCTGGAGCATGACAAGCCCGTTGCTTGCACAGTCGTGTCCTGACGGAATGGTATCGTCAGGGCAAGGCTCGCTGTCATCCGTGTCTGGCGAGTGGGTAGAAGGGCTTGATATTCTGGGGAGTGTCTTGCCTGACACTTTGGATGAACGTTCCGATGACAGCCTGGCCATCGATACGGTAGCCATGGCAGCCGTGGCCGACAGTCTGCTGCGAAAATCTGTAGTTCCTCGCAGGCTTGCGCGATTCAGTCCGGACCCTATCCGCTCTATGTGGCTGTCGCTCGTGTTTCCCGGAGGCGGACAGATCTATAACCGCAAGTACTGGAAACTCCCCATCATCTACGGGGGATATCTAGGGTGTGCATATGCGCTCACCTGGAACAATATGATGCTGAAGGATTATTCGCAGGCCTATCTGGACATCATGGACAGCGATCCCAACACCAGAAGCTACGAGAAAATGCTTCCTTTGGGCTATGACATAACGGGCAAGGAAGAGCGGTTCAAGGAAATCTTCAAGAACAAGAAGAATCACTTTCGCCGTTTCAGGGACTTGAGCATTTTCGCTTTTGCCGGCGTGTATCTGCTTTCGGTGGTGGATGCCTATGTGGATGCCGAGTTGTCCTCGTTTGACATCAGTCAAGACCTGAGCATGCATGTGGAACCTGCTATGATGGAGACGTATATGGAAGGAGGTCGCTCACGCAAGCAGATACCGGCCCTGAGCG
>JBJEKL010000027.1:0-20283 GCA_051878615.1 Bacteroidaceae bacterium
AGAAGTGTCAGCCCTAATTTCGTTGGCGCATAAAAGTTTTACCGGACAGCAATAAATTCCAAATCACATGGTGTGTTTATCAGTATAAGTAATATCTTCAAGTTCCAGCACATCAGGAACTTTGCATGGATGTAATTGGCGACTTCATCTCCAAGATCGAATTCGACAACTTATGGGACTCAACGGCTCAACGGAAGATTAGTGGGAACACCAAGTGTCAGCGATGACAAAGTCGACACTGTTCACTTTGCCTGTTTTGGACGCATACGTTTGAAAACCTTCCCGCATACGTTTGCAACCGGTCCCGCAAACGTTTGCAACCGGCCTCGCATACGTTTGCAAGCGAGCTCGCAAACGTTTGCGTGAAACATGGCAAATTTTGTGGGAGATATACTCCGTGGCGGGAAAATCAAGAATTACCTTTTGCCATGTAACCCGAATCGGAGAGAGAAAACCTCAAAACTGCTCCAGATAGGCAATACGACTCTCTGTGCTGGGATGGGTGCTGAAGAGGCTGTCCATCATGCTCGTCAGATTGCTCGTCAAACCCTTGGGATGGATGATAAAGAGTTGTGCCACATCCTCGCGCTGCACCTGCCCCAAACCCGGATGCGCACTTATCTTACGCAAAGCGGAAGCCAATGCAAGCGGATTACCACACAGTTCTGCTCCTCCTGCATCAGCCATATATTCACGTTTACGGCTGATGGCGAAGCGAGTGAGCAGGGTAAAGAAGTAGCCGATGGCCGAGAGGACTATCGCTACGAACAAAAGCAGGATGCCTGCACCTGAGTTCCCTTCACGGCCGTTGTCACTTCGGCGGCGGGTTCCGAAAATCATGTTGTTCCACATCAGGCGTACAGAGAGACTCATGATGGTGCTCATGATACCCACAAAGATGATGCTGATAATCAGCAGTCGCGTATCCCGATTGCGGATGTGCGTGAGCTCGTGACCTATCACACCTGCCAGTTCCTCGTCGTTGAGCCGGTCACAGATGCCAGTGGTGACTGTCACCGTATAGCTCTTGTCATCTATTCCGCTGGCAAAGGCATTCAGCATCGGGTCATCTATCACATTCACCTTCGGCATGGGCATACCGCAGGCCATAGTAAGATTCTCCACGATATTATATACACGAGGATTCTCCCTGCGCTCCAGAGGCCGGGCACCCGTGGCACGGCGCACCATACTGGCATTCATGAAGTACGCTACGAGGAACCACAGTCCCACGATGCCCACCACCCATGGCAGCACCTGTATCATCTCATAGTTGACATAATCCCAGTTCACCTCACTGGCTTCACCATATGCAGGGTCAGAAATGTCCAGCATGCTGACCACTATGAGGAACACATACACGACCCCCAGCATGATACAGGGGAACAAGAACAAAAGCAGCAGGGACTTCAGATTATTAGAAGCCTGCTGCGTATGTATACCGACGTATTTCATCCACTTGCCTAAATATTTTCTTCAGAAAAGGAAGACCTGTCAGAACTTCACCTCGGGAGCCTTGTCGTAATTGGCACGCTCGGATGCAGGCACCTCAAACATAGGCTCGCGATGGAAACCGAACATGCCAGCAAACAATACGGCGGGGAATGTCTGCACGCCATTGTTCAACTCCTTGGTTGCACTGTTGAAGAAACGACGTGTGGCCGCCAACTTGTTTTCCACATCGGCAATCTCGCTCTGCAACTGCATGAAGTTCTGATTTGCCTTCAGTTCAGGATATGCCTCCACCTGAACCTTCAGTCCAGCCAAAGCAGATGAGAGTGCGTTGTCTGCCTCTATCTTGCCGTTGATACTGGTGGCAGTCATGGCTGCCGTACGTGCCTGGGTGATACGCTCCAGCAACTCCTTCTCATGCTTGGCATACCCCTTGACAGTCTCCACCAGCTGCGGGATAAGGTCATATCTCTGCTTGAGCTGCACATCAATGTTGGCAAAAGCGTTCTCGCGGTTGTTTCTCAAAGCAACCAGATTGTTATAGATAGAAACCACCCAAATGACCAAAACAGCCACAACAACCAAAATCACAATCAATCCAGTACTCATAATTTGTCCATTTTAAAATTTCAATTACACATTACGTGCCTCTCTCTTCATACGTTCACCCGACAAAGTGCACGCTGGCATAACCTTCGTGCAGGCAACGTGTGACGGCATGCGATGCAAAGGTAAATATTTTCCACGCACGAGATTGATTTGTTTACAGAAATTAAGCGTATTTTTGGTTATTTGAGATTTATGTGTATGATTTTCCATATTATAAAGACACTTAATTCAGTAAAATACCCTACCTTTGCATGTCTTTATGCCTATTTAGCAGAAGTCTATGAGACAACTCAAGATTGCCAAGAGCATCACAAGCCGAGAAAGCCAGTCACTGGACAAGTACCTGCAAGAAATAAGCAGAGAAAGCCTGCTGACCGTGGAAGAAGAGGTGGAGCTTACCCAGCGCATACGCAGAGGTGACCGCGAAGCACTGGATAAACTGGTACGCTCAAATCTACGATTTGTGGTGAGTGTAGCCAAGCAATACCAAAATCAGGGACTGACGCTTCCCGACCTTATCAACGAAGGGAATGTAGGGCTGATAAAGGCCGCCGAGAAATTCGACGAGACCCGGGGATTCAAGTTCATCTCATATGCCGTATGGTGGATCAGACAGTCCATTCTGCAGGCATTGGCCGAACAGAGCCGAATCGTGCGTCTGCCTCTCAATCAGGTGGGTGCCGTAAGCAGAATCAACAAGGTCATCACAAAATTCGAACAGGAACACGAGCGCAAGCCCAGTGCCGAGGAACTATCGGAGATGATAGGCGAACTGCCCGAGAAAATCAGAGACTCCATGCGTGCCAACGGCCGGCACCTAAGCATGGATGCCCCCTTGGCTGAAAGCGAAGGGAACACACTGCTGGAAATCATGAGTGATGCCGACACGCCCTCCACGGACAGACAGATGATGGACGTGAGCCTTACCACAGAGATTGAACGTGTGCTCAACACACTCGACGAACGCGAAAAGGCTATCGTAAAGATGTGCTTCGGTATCAACCACGGTGAAATGACGCTGGAAGAGATAAGCGCCACATTCGGGCTGACAAGAGAGCGAGTAAGGCAGATTAAGGAAAAGGCACTACATAAATTGCGCCATTCTGACAAGAACAAGCTACTGCAAGAATACTTGGGATAAAGGTGCAGGCCGGCACCGGCCAGCCAACAGACAAGGGGCAAGTCCCCTACACATTCAAGCGGGAGGCCAAAGGCAGGAAACTCCCGCTAACCTTTTGTCAGGCATGAATTCCTGCACAATCAAACCTGCAAGAAAAGTCAGCCTCCAATAAGGCACGGAATAATTAATAAGGAATATACCTTTACAATATAGGGATAACATGAGACAACTTAAAATCAACAAGAGCATCACAGCCCGTGAAGGTGAAGCTTTCGAGAAGTACCTTCAGGAGATTGGACGTGAAAACTTGATTACCGTAGAAGAAGAAGTGGAACTGACCCAGCGCATCCGCAAAGGGGACAGAGCCGCCTTGGACAAGCTCGTACTCGCCAACCTGCGCTTTGTCGTCAGCGTGGCCAAGCAATACCAGAATCAAGGACTGACCTTGCCTGACCTCATCAGCGAGGGTAATATCGGACTGATCAAAGCTGCAGAGAAATTTGATGAAACTCGAGGATTCAAGTTCATCTCATATGCCGTGTGGTGGATCAGGCAGACCATCCTGCAGGCCTTGGCCGAACAAAGCCGTCTGGTGCGCCTGCCACTCAATCAGGTAAGCGCCGTCAACAAGATATCAAAGGCTATCATCAAGTTTGAGCAAGAGCACGAGCGCAAGCCCAGTACCGAGGAACTGGCAGACATCGTAAACGAGATGCCCGGCAAGATTGATGACTCATTGCGTGCAAGCGGCCGTCACGTCAGCATGGACGCACCATTTGTTGCCGGTGAAGACAACACCCTGCTTGACGTGATGTCAGATTCCAATGCTCCCACCACCGACCGAGCCATGATGAGCGAAAGTCTCTCCACAGAAATTGAGCGGGCCCTGAACACCCTCAACGGACGTGAAAAGGAAATCATCGAGATGAGCTATGGCATCAATCATCAGGAAATGACCTTGGAAGAGATAGGGGAGAAATTCGGACTTACACGCGAACGCGTTCGCCAGATACGGGAAAAAGCCATTCGCAAACTGCGTTGCACAGAACGGAACAGCCAGTTGCGTGGATATTTAGGATAAGCCGATACGGCATCAGGCATACCAAAATCAGGAGGGAGGAAACCGCAATGGTTGCCTCCCTCCTGACTTTATCCCGAACCCGTCATTTTCCTGCTCTCACTTGAGACCCAATTCACGTATCAGATTATCGGCATGTCCCCAGCGGTCGATTACAAAGAGGACAAATCGGATATCCACTCCTATACAACGCTGCAGGGAGTTATCGAAACTGATATCTCCCGACATGGCTTCCCAGTTCCCGTCAAAAGCAAGACCGATAAGTTCTCCACGTCCGTTGAACATAGGGCTGCCTGAGTTGCCGCCTGTAATATCATTATTGGAAAGGAAGCAGAGATGAAGGTCACCGGTCTGCCTGTCGGCATATCGTCCCCATTGGCCTTTCTTGAGAAGATTCACGATATCATCCTCCAGACGATAGTCTTCAATCTCATTCTGCCTGGCAGCCTTATCAAGTAGACTCTTCGCATTGGTGTAATAATCAAAATGTGTGCCCTGAGACGTGTAGTCCTGGATAAACCCATAAGAGAGGCGCATGGTGAAGTTGGCATCACTATAGTGTGGTTCATCCTGCTCCATCTCCAGGAGAGCCTGGGTAAGAAGACGCTCGTTGTAACCGATGATATTGTTGTTCTCGCGCTGGGCTCCCACCATCTGCTGCATCATGTCGGGCAATCCGTCGGCATAGAGCAAGGCCGGGTCGCTCTCGCGCAAGGTACTGTCAGCCAAAAGACGGTCAACACAATTGGTATCAAGGCAGATGGTGCGAGCATAAAGATCACGGGCATATGCGGCACAATTCCCCTGATATAGACTGTCTATCACGTGATAACATGCTGGATGATAGGTTTTGTCGGGAACCTGCTGTCGATAGTTCTCCAACAAGGCAACCATGGTGGCCTCATCCAGACGTGCATCATAATCCTTGAAGAAACGCCTCATACTCTCTTTTGTCGCTACAACCTGTACACTGTCGGCATCCTGAGGAAGCATATTCAGAGCACGTGCCACACGATAAATCTCTATCCCTCGCATAAACGTCTCACTGAAGAAGCCCTGTGCATGTACCGACTGGCGACGTGCTGCATAGGCTGCCTCCAACTTGGGGAACATCTCACCAAAGCGACGCTGCAGACCGGCATCAGCAGAATACCAGTCCTGGATACGCTTTTCCAACTGCTGCTTCTGCCCTATCACATTGAGGTCGGCGATGGCCTTGTTCATTCCAATAGAATTCTTCCAATAATTGCTGCTGCTGGCCCACTTGCTGGCATACTTGATACCCACAGCCCTATCCTCGTCCATGAACTTCTTCCATACCTCCTGTTTACGGCCACGCACCTGTATAGTACTCACGTTGCGGTCGTTGACACGCTCGCTGATACCCCACGAACTCAGGTATCGGCTGGTACTGCCAGGATAACCCACGGTCATGCAATAATCACCGGGGCGATAACCCTCCGTGCTCACCTGAGCATACCGGGGAGTCTTCAGAGGCACATTGTCTGCGCTATACTCCGACGGGGTACCATCAGCCTTGGCATAGATACGGAACACGCTGAAGTCACAAGTCTGTCGGGGCCACATCCAGTTGTCGGTATCTCCACCAAATTTACCCAGTGTCTCTGTGGCCGTGAAGACCAGTCGTACATCACGATACACGCGATATAAACTCACATAATAGGCATTCCCCCCATAATATGACTTCACCTGGCACTCCAGCGTAGGGTTGGCCTTGGAATACTCCTGCTCTATGGCTTGGCAAATACTGTCGGCCTTATGGAGATCTATATGACGAGGTTCCTCCTGCGGATTGGCCCTGTAGATACTGTCGAGGGCTGTCATCACACGTGTGGTACATTCCTCGGTATGTACCAGGAATTTCACAAAGAGGCCCTCTACAGGACGCTCCTCACTATGCTTATGGGCAACAAAGCCTTTGGTAAGAATATCATCCTCGGGAGTGGACAGTGCCTGAATGGCTCCATAACCACAATGATGGTTGGTGAAGACAAGCCCGTCAGGACTTACCACCACGCCGGAACAGAAATCGCCAAAGTCAACCACGGCATCCTTCAGACTCTCACCATTGGCATTGTACAACTCGCCGGGACTCATCTGCAGTCCCAAACTCTGCATCGTTTCTGATGTCTTCCCGTCTATCCGGCTCAACATCCACATTCCCTCGTCAGCATGGGCTCCCAGACCAAGAAGCAACATGATTGACAGTATAATCCTAATCTTCATCTGTCTTGACTCTACAAATTCCTATATGCTACTTTCTCTCGCACTGCGAATCTTACTTGTCACCCTTGTCCTTCCGGGCCGGCCGGCGGCGTGCCCACCCTTCCTCAGAGAAGTCGGGAACTTCTCCCACAAGACCATCCGAAGCCACAGGACGGACCTTTTCGGGATGCAGGAATTTCATCCAGTCATCCTTGGTATATTTCTTGCCACGAGGCTCGGTGTATCCTCTCTCCTCACGTGAAGGCTTACGCCTGCCTGGCTTTGCCTCTTCCCTTACCCTGTCCTTGCGTCGTGAAGGACGTTCCTCACGTCCCCTCCTGCCACGTGCAGCACTCTTTCTATCAGACCGTTCTGCACTTTCTCCTGGCTCTGATTCGCTACGGTCGGCCACCACACTACGTCCTTTTACCGTCACACCATGTTTCAGGGCGCGTATCACACGGTCGGCATCCTGTTCTGCCACTTCCACAAAAGAGAAATTACGCATCAGGTCAATACGCCCCACGTTCACCTTATCCCCATGCACATGTTTATTGAGCATGCCTATGATTTCACGGGCAAACATACCGTCAATCTTACCCACGTTGATAAACAGGCGTGTATAACCCTCTTCGGCAATGCGTTCACCACGGCGGCGACGTCCATGCTGCTCTCCAGACTCGCGTCCCTGCCTGCCCTCCGTGACGAGTTCTATTTCAGGGGCATTTGCATAGTATTGGAGGAATCTGCCAAACTCACGACTCAGGATGCGCTTGATCAGATCGTCCTTGTCAAGCCATTCCCAACGCTTTTGTACCTCATCCATAAAGGGAGCTATCTCCTCCTCGTCAACCTCCACGCGCTCAATATCGTCTATCACATGATAAAGTTGCTTGGTACATATCTCACGCGGATGGGGCAGCGTTCCCTGTTCGAAAGACTTCTGTATCTGTTTTTCCACCAACCGTATGCGGGAGCGTTCCCGCATATTGACTATACTGATGCTCGTACCTTTCTTGCCGGCACGGCCTGTTCGTCCACTCCTATGGGTGTAACTCTCCACATCGTCAGGCAATCCATAGTTGATGACATGAGTAAGATCATCCACATCAAGTCCGCGAGCAGCCACATCCGTGGCCACAAGCAGTTGGGTGCGATGATGCCGGAACTTCTGCATGGTCAGGTCACGTTGCTGCTGTGAGAGATCGCCATGCAGGGCATCGGCATTGTATCCGTCGCGTATCAGATTGTCAGCGACCTCCTGTGTTTCCGCTTTTGTACGGCAGAATATGATGGCATAGATACGTGGGAAATAGTCTACCACACGCTTCAGTGCAGCATACTTGTCCTTCGCGCGTACCATATAATATATATGATTGACGTTCTCGGATCCTTCGTTGCGGCTTCCCACCTGTATCTGATGTGCATCGTTCAGGTATCTCTGGGCAATACGCTCTATCTCCTTGCTCATCGTTGCACTGAAAAGCAAAGTACGATGGTCGGTGGGCACTCCCTCAAGAATAGCATTCAAATCCTCCTGGAAGCCCATGGAAAGCATCTCATCTGCCTCATCGAGGATAACATAACGCACCCGGGAAAGGTCTGCCACTCCCCGATTCATCAGATCCATAAGCCTGCCCGGGGTAGCCACTACGATATCCACGCCATGGCGCAGAGCACGTATCTGAGGTTCGATACCTGCGCCACCATATACAGCCAGCATGGCCATAGATGGCAGATATCGTGCAAAATCCTGCAGATCCTCTGCTATCTGAATACACAATTCCCGGGTAGGAGCAAGGATCAATGCCCTTACATGCTTACCTTCGTCCTGATTTTCTCCGGCAGAAAGAAGTTGAAGCAAAGGCAGGCCATAGGCTGCTGTCTTTCCCGTTCCTGTCTGGGCCAGAGCAATAAGGTCTGAATGCTGATTATCTACAACGGCTTCGGTAAGCCAAGGAATTACCTCCTCTTGTATGGGCATTGGAGTCTCATAGCCCTGCTCTGCAATGGCACGCAACAGTGCATCGCTGAGTCCTAATTCTGAAAATGTCTTCATTTTGGCTGCAAAGGTAATCATTTTTTCCTTTTCACTGCGGAACAATACAGAAAATCAATACTTTTGTACCTTGATTAAAAACGGAGACAGTCAGAATTCATCAGAATCCACCAACAGGAATGCAGGTATGAAAAAAGGATTGGTATTGGAAGGAGGAGGCATGCGGGGCATGTTCACCGTAGGCGTGATTGATGTCATGATGGAGGAGGGGATATGCTTCGACGGCATGATTGGCGTATCGGCAGGAGCCACTTTCGGTTGCAACCTGAAATCCCACCAGCCCAAGCGTGCCCTTCGCTATAACATCCGCTTCCGCCACGACCCGCGTTATATGGGACTATACAGCCTGCTCACTTCCGGAGACTGGGTGAATGCCCACTTCTGCTATCGTACTGTACCCGACAAATATGACCTTTTTGATTACGATCGATTCGAGCAGGACGACATGGAGTTTCAGGTAGTCTGCACAGATGCCGTCACTGGCAGGCCTGTGTACAAGCGACTCACAAGCCTCCGAGGAGAGAATATGGACTGGCTACGTGCCTCGGCATCACTGCCTCTCCTGTCACGTCCCGTCAAGGTAACAGACCATCTGTTGCTGGATGGAGGCATCACAGACTCCATCCCGCTGAAGCATTTCCAGGAAGAGGGATATGGCCGCTGTGTGGTGGTCCTGACACAGCCCGACGGATTCAGAAAAACGCCCACCAAACTGATGCCGCTTTTTCACCTATTGATGAAACAATACCCACACATCACAAAAGCAATGGCCCGACGCCATGAGATGTACAACGACCAACTTGACTATCTGCACCGACAAGCAGAGCAAGGGAAGGCTTTGGTTATCCATCCGGATGACACCCTGCCAATCGGACGGGTGCAACAGGATAAAAAGCGTATGGAACGAGTGTATCAGATGGGACGCGAGGCTGCCATGGAAGCCATGCCAAGAATCAGGAAGTTCGCCAACATGGAACAAACGAAACATACAGGACGATGATGAAAACAATCAATACACGCAAGGTGATAGGGATGGGCGAAACCATCATGGATATCATATTCAGGAACGGACAACCCCAGGCGGCCGTTCATGGCGGCAGCAGTTTCAACAGCATAGTGAGTGTAGGACGTGCAGGAATACCCTGTGTATTTGTAGGAGACACAGGAGCCGATGTGGTGGGGCAAAAGACCTTGGAGTTCATGCGTGCCAACCACGTGGACACGACCTTCTGTCCCATGCGCAAGGATGTTAAGAGCGCCGTAAGCCTGGCTTATCTGAATGACAGCAGAGATGCCTCGTATATATTCTACAAGCAGACACCACAAGCTCCGCATCAATGGACATTACCTAAAGTGAATGCCGATGATGTTTTCCTCTTCGGTTCCTATTATGCTTCATGCCAAGGCATGCGTCCCATGGTAAAGGATATGCTTGGTCATGCCAGGGCGGATGGAGCCATCGTGTATTATGACATCAACTTCCGTAGCAGTCATAGCCACGAACTGGAATCCCTGCTCCCTGTCATCAGGGAGAACTGCCGGCAGAGCGACATCGTACGTGGCAGTGCCGATGACTTTCAGGTGCTCTTCGGTACGAGGGACGCCTCACTCATCTACGGGAAATACATCCGGAATCTATGCCCACTGTTTGTCTGTACCAATGGAGCTGAAGACGTGACGATATGCATGCCCGACCACACGCTCCACTGTCCTGTCCCTCATATCCAAGATGTGGTCAGCACAGTAGGCGCTGGAGACAACTTCAATGCAGGAGTGGCATGCAGCCTCATCTGGCAAGGTATTACCAAAAGCATGCTACCTCGTCTGACACAGGAGAACTGGCAGACAATCCTGACCACTGCCTGTGCCTTTGCTGGTGACGCATGCCGCAGTTACGACAATTATATCAGCACGGAATTCGGACTAAAAGCATCAGCCTGCTCTGTCTGACCCTTTAGCAATGAGACAAACAGCGACCGCCACACTTTCAAAATCCTGAAAAGATTGTTTTTTTCACGCAAACGTTTGCGATGGAAATTGATAACGTTTGCGGTGAAGACATGCAAAACGGGCAGGAAATCCAAGGAATCTACCTGGGCCGGATTCCCCTCATATAGGTATTCAGAAAACTTACCACGAAAGACAAATCGCAAAATTTGCGTATTGCGGAGCTTGCAAAGTCGGAATAATTTTGCACCGACAAGACAAGCAAGCAAAAATGAGAACAAAACAAAGCATCATCAGACTGAGCGGAATTGCCCTCGCATTTGCCCTGGGCAGTCAAGCAAAAGCACAGTGGAACACAGACAGCACGGAATATAACAGTTTCGACCGCTACCGCATAGGCGGATACGGTGAACTGGTAGGCGCCTTCAAGAATTATGGCATCAACCGTTTCAATGGCACCAGTTCGGGAAACAGCAAAATAAAACGCAACACCATCGCCATCCCACGTTTCGTGATAGCAGGTGACTACAAATTCAACAGACACTGGGCCTTGGGCATGGAAATTGAATTCGAAGCCGGAGGAGTGGGTACCGAATACGAAATTGAAAACACGGAGAACGGAGAATATGAGACCGAGATAGAAAAAGGAGGTGAAGTGGCGTTAGAACAATTTCACATCACCTATCACATGAATAACGCTTTCAATGTACGTGTGGGCCACATGATTGTACCAGTAGGGCTGACAAACGCACACCACGAACCCATTCTCTTCTTTGGAACCGTGCGCCCCGAGGGCGAGACAAGTATCCTGCCCAGCACCTGGCATGCTACCGGAGCCGAGATTCGAGGACAATTCGGCTATCGATGGGCCAGTTTTGATTACGAGACAATGGTTGTTGCCGGACTCAACGCCAACGGATTCAGCCGAAACAACTGGGCCGCCGATGCCAACAACAGAATATTCGAGGAAGACAACTTCACCAGCCCCGGATATGTAATCAGACTCAATTATCGGGGCATACCAGGACTGCGTCTCGGTGGCAGCTTCTATTATTGTCGCAACGTGGGAAGCAATGCCGACAAGCCGTACACTTATAATTTCAAGGCACCGGTACGTATATGGAGTGTGGACGCACAGTACAAGAACCCATGGGTGGTGGTCCGTGCCAACATGATACAAGGACATCTCTCCAACAGTTCCAGAGTAAGCGACAAGAACAGCAAGCTAAGCAACCTGTCACCTTATGCACGCACGGCTCCCATTGCGGAGAAGGCCGTATGTTACGGAGGGGAGATAGGACTCTGCCTGAAAGGCTTTGTGAACAACAAGAAGATGCCCGATCTCATACCTTTCTTCCGCTATGAATATTATAACCCACAAGAACACGTGGTAATAGACCAATACTGCAACACCCCTGCCGACACACGTCTGAAGACCAGCATGTGGGTAGCAGGCATCAACTACCGGCCATTGCCCTATTTGGTCATCAAGGCTGATTACACCAAGCGCAGAATAGGCGGAGGAGCCTACAACAACGAAAATGAGTTTGCCCTGGGCATGGCCTTTACAGGATGGTTCCTCTCTGACCGCACTGTCAAAGACATTCAGGCACGCAAACAGTTGAGGAACCAGCAGAACACCATTGAGGAGATGAACATGCGCCTGGAACAGATGCAGCAGGAAATAGATGCCCTGCACAAGAAGTAACAGAAAGAAAGATACAAAACAATTATAAAACGCAACAAAATGAAAAAGTTTTATCTCCTGGCCGGCCTGATAGCTACAGGACTGGTCACCTTTACTGCCTGTGAAGACAACACCGTCGAAAAGACGATTCCTGAAGGTATCGCCGACGTAAACTTCGAGGAGGACAAGACAACTGTCACCGCAGAGAATCTTACCAACTGGGTACAGTACAGTGTACAGGTAGCAAACCTGCTGACCAAGGATGCCTCTGACCTGAAAAGTGCATGGACCGACAGCTACAATGGCGGAGAAGCATACGCCGAGCAGTTCAAAAACCCGGGAAGCGGAAAGACCTATGCCAGTTACAACAACTGCATACAACAGATTATTGAGGGATGTGCCGATATTGCCAACGAAGTAGGCACCGCCAAAATAGGCGATCCACGGGACTTGTGGGAGAGAGGTTACTATAAGGATGCCGTTTATGCTGTGGAATCATGGTATAGTTTCCACTCTATTGACGATTACACCAACAATATCCGTTCCATCCGCAATGCGGTGTACGGCACACGAAATGGTCAAGAAGCCACACAATCAGTTGCTTCCTACCTAAAAGCCAACAATGCAACTCTATACAACAACCTTATTGTCAGAATCAACACGGCCGTCAATGCCATCCAGGGCATCAAGAGCCCTCTACGCAGTTACCTCGGCAGCAACACCGTGATAGCAGCCCAGGACGCATGCGCTGCTCTGGAGAAGGTGCTGACCAACGAGCTGAAACCGATAATGATGGCCGCCAGCGAAGAAGATCTCAAGCCTATCATCATCAACTATACCGACTCTGTGGTGTTGCCCACCTATGCAGACCTGCTTTCAACCAACACTGCTCTGAACACCTCTATACGCATTCTGGCCAACACAGCCACAGAATACCAAGCAGGGGTGAAAACATCTGCAGATGTAAACCAAGCCTTCAAAAACGCGGCCGCCAACTGGATGAACGCCCGAGAGCCTTGGGAAACCAGCGAGGCGTTTCTCTTTGGTCCCGTAGCAGATAAGGGTCTCGACCCCAATATGGATTCCTGGCCTTTGGACGTGGATGCACTAAAGAACACCTTGGCAAGCGGGAATTTCAACAACCTGAGTTGGGAAGGCGAATTCGACGAGAATGACGAAACCATTGCTGCCGTTCAAAACGTACGCGGATTCCATACGTTGGAGTTCCTGCTCTTTTACAACGGGGCACCACGTACACTCAGCGAGTAAACCCAGACAATTATTTATATATATATTATGTATAGAAGTGAGCATGTGGATTTAACTCTCATAAAGAACCACATCAGGCTTGCTTGAGGTATAAGGAAGAAACAGACTCCTGACATGAAAAAGGTTTTATTGTCAACGTTGTCCTTCATGTTCCTTTGCGGACTGACACGCTGCGACGACCATGACGTATATGATGTCACAGACATGACAGTCCCTGACGGATATGCCCTCAGTGCAGGCACATCGACCAACTTCATAAACTCGTCCTTCGCCTATGATACGGACGCCGAATGGGTATCAAGCATACCGGCCAACCAGAAACGGTTTACCAAAGGGGACAGACTATACGATGATGCACGATCACAGAGCAATGGTCTGGGGCCGGTGTATGCCGGTTATAGTTGTGGCTCATGCCACCGCAATGCAGGACGTACAAAACCCGCCCTATGGATTCAGACAGGTACAGATGCCGATGGCACACCCGTCTATGGCAGCGGTGAGTACGGATTCAGCAGCATGCTGGTATATGTGACACGCAAAAACGGAGCCTTCTTTCAGAACTACGGACGCGTTCTTCATGATCAAAGCATCTATGGGGTAAAGCCTGAAGGCAAATTAGAATGCCGATGGAATTACCAAACCTTCCAGTTTCCCGATGGCGATGAGTACGAACTGGCCTATCCCGAATACACAATCAAAGACTGGTATGCCAATTATGGCAATACCGACCAACCCATTAGCCCCGATGATTTGTTCTGCTCTGTACGCATCCCTCTGCGGCATGTAGGCATGGGACAGATGATGTCTCTTGACCGCAACGAAATAGAGGAACTTGCCAAGAAAAGCAATTATCCGGAGTATGGTATCAGCGGACGTTGCAATTACATTACGGAACGAGGTATCAAACAGTTGGGACTCAGCGGAAACAAAGCACAGCACGCAGACCTCACGGTGGAACTTGGATTCTCAAGTGACATGGGATGCACCAACAGCCGCTACCCAGAGGAAATCTGCGAGGGGCAAAGTCAGATGAAGGATGGATCGATGATGGGACTTTATTACTGCCAACTGGATGTGAGTACTGAAGACATGGAGAACGTCGATTACTACCTGCAGGGACTGGGAGTTCCCGCACGACGCAATGTCAATGATCCGCAAGTGAAGCACGGCCAAGAGATGTTCTACGAGGCCAAATGCCACCTTTGCCACGTCACTACGCTCCACACCCAGCCACGAGGCTCCACATTGCTCAATGGTACCGAACTACCCTGGCTTGGCAATCAGACCATACATCCCTACAGCGACTATCTGCTTCACGATATGGGTAGCGAAATCATGGGGGTGGGACTCAATGACCATTATGTGAGCGGCCTGGCGCAAGGCAACGAATGGCGCACCACACCCCTGTGGGGCATAGGACTGCAAGAGAAAGTCAACGGACATACTTTCTTCCTGCATGACGGGCGCGCACGCAACCTCACTGAAGCCATCATGTGGCACGGAGGAGAGGGCGAAGCCTCCAAAAACATCTTTGCCAAGATGAGCCGCGAAGACCGTTCTGCTCTCATCAAATTCATAGAATCCCTATAAACAGAAAACACCTCACAGAATATGAAAAAGGCACTTACAATAGCCCTCATGGCAACAACCACTCTGTCTGCCCTGGCTGAGAAAACATCCATGACACAGCCGGGAATAGAACAAAACGGAGATAGCGTGTATGAAAAGTACCATATAGAAAGTACGGATCCAAGACGCGGTACACCTGTGATTGACATGGAAAATGGAGTATTGGGCATTGCTGATGATCGTGGCTTCACCTTACAGAGCAAAAACGGACGTTTCGTTTTCAAGCCCTATCTGCTCATACAGACACGCCTCAACCTCAATTATTACGATGACGAGGGACTTGACAAGGCATACAATCAGGACAATGTAGCCAACTCCGGATTCGCCATTCCCTATGCAATACTGGGATTCACAGGCAGGACATTCGGACATCTGGACTACAACCTGAGCATCAACGCCTCTGCCACAGGAGCCAATGTGCTGCAGCAAGCCTGGGTGGATTACTGCGTGAACCCTGCCGTGCGCTTCCGTGCAGGCAAGTTCAAGACCCCATTCACTCATGCTTATCTGACCACTTTGGGAGAAACACTATTTCCCATGCTACCCACCTCGCTCACTGCTACCAGCATCATGCCATACACGCTCAATGCCGTCACCCCCACCATAGGCACAGGATTCGATCTCGGCTTTGATATTCACGGCATCATACGAATCAACCCACAGAAACGTGACGGCTGGCACATGGGTTACGAAGCCGGTTTGTGGAACGGTACAGGAGCGGGCGTAAACACAGCCACCAAAACATTTTCTGATGACTGGCACATCCCTTCACTACTCTATGCAGGACGCATCACCTTCATGCCTTGGGGACAGATGCCTGCCACACAAGGCAACGCCCATATGCTCTCCAGCCGCCACATGCTCTTTGGCATCAGTGGCGGGCTGAACGTGGAGAGCGAGAGCGAGAGCACCAACGACGGCCGCATGGGCATAGAATGGAGCATGCTCTACAGACGATGGTATGCTGCCGCCGAAGGCTATTGGATGCACGTAGGGTTTACCAAAAGGCAGAAGACAACCCGCTCATTCAATTATTGGGGCGCATACGCACAGCTGGGATATTTCTTCACACACAACCTTCAGGGCGGTGTGCGCTATGACTTCTTCGACCGAAACGGCTCCACCAATGATGGGTTCCTCAATATGCCTGCCGTAGTGCTCAATTACTACATCAACAGATGCAACCTCAAACTCTCGGGCATGTACCAGTACACCGGTCGTTATGGACATTCAACGCAGCTTGACCGCGACAACGACGACCTGGGCATCAGCACGCATGCAGCCAGCCTGCAACTCCAGTACTCCTTCTGAGACACCACCTGCCATAACCATACAAAAGACACATGGGACACATCACATACACAGGCCGCCTGCTACCCCTGATTGCACTTTTGGCGGCCGGGCTACTGGGCAGCTGTGACAGCGGTGACATCACAGAGGGACATATCACTGTAAACGGGACAGGACACAATGTGAAACTGACCGCTGACCTGCAAGGGCCAGCCAATCTGCCTGCAGGCTACGCACTCTCATTGGCAGGATTCCAGGAGGGCAACAACTATGCCGTGATGCAGAGAACCATTACCATGGGCACCGAAGAAGGCCATATGGAAATGACGCTCTCAAACATTGGCACCAACGTACACTCTGTGGAACTGGCCGTGACCAACAACCTGCGCGAACGCATCCTGTCGCTGGCACAAGTAAAACCGGATGAATACAAAAACACATCGGACACCATATATCTGGACATAGGCGTACTTGATGTAAGCAATACAGGGTGCCTGCAACGGGGCATGCTGGACCAGGCCTGCGTGCAATGTCATGGAGCCAATGGGTACAAGGCGGCAAACCTGGATCTCACAGCGGGCAATACAAGTGCCAATCTGGTGAACGTGCCCTGCAGTACCATGCCGGGAGTGATGCGGGTGTCAGGCGGGAAGCCTGAGGAGAGCTTACTCTGGAACATCCTCAACGAAGGTGGAGAAAACATCCTGCGTCATAACCACACCGAAATCATCAGCAGCCATTTCAAAGAAAATCTGCTTGAGGTTCGCACATATTTACGTAAGTGGATAGAGGCACAACCTACCCCTACAGACAAATAATCACATAGGACTCGTCAAAGAAAAAGAATATTTGTACCTTTGCAACATATTGTAAAATCAACATGGCAATCAAATATAACAAGATAAACTTCCCCGACCTGGGCATACATGCCCAAGTGGCACACTTCAAGACAGAACGCGAGGTGTGCGAATGGCATGTAATGCTGCACGTGGAACCACGTCAGGACATGTTTGCAGAGCAGATGGATCGCCTATACAAGGCTGAAGAACTCCTGCTGCAGACCGAAGGCTTCGAGGATGCACAATACATCATGAAGCGCTACTTCCTGTCCGACAGTACCAACCAGCAACCTCTCATGCGCAATCAGGCCAATGTCTCCACCAGCATCATCCAGCAACAGCCGCTTGATGGAAGTAAAATTGCCGCCTGGCTCTATCTGCAAAGCCATATGCAGGTAATCACCAAAGACGATATGGTGGTGGCATCGCACAATGGATACAGCCACTTGTGGAGAATGGGAATGCACCATGCCGAGGGAGACAGTGCACAACAGACCGAAGCCGTCCTGGAAAAATATGAAGATGCTCTGCACGACATGGGAGCGACCTTGGCAGACAACTGTGTGCGCACCTGGTTTTTCGTAAGAGATGTGGATACCCAATATGCAGGTATGGTGAAGGCACGTAAGGACAATTTCGCCCGGCAGGGACTCACAGAGCAAACACATTTCATCGCCAGCACGGGCATAGGCGGACTACCTGCCGATACGCATGCGCTCATCCAGATGGGGGCCTATGCCATCATGGGACTTCGCCCTGGACAACAACGTTACCTGTATGCGCCCACACACCTGAACCCCACGTACGAGTACGGAGTGACCTTCGAGCGCGGTACCTGTCTGGAATATGGCGATCGCGCCCATGTACTGATTTCGGGCACGGCCAGCATTGACAACCACGGAAACGTGATGCATGTGGGCGACATCGTAAGCCAGACCCTCCGAACGTGGGAAAATGTGGAGACACTCCTCAAGGAGGCCGACACCACCTACGATGATGTGATGCAGATGGTGGTCTATCTGCGCGACACCGCCGATTATAGCATAGTGCAACATCTGTTTGCCAAGCGATTCCCCGACATACCCATGATCATAGCCTTGGCTCCTGTATGCCGCCCCACATGGCTTATCGAGATGGAGTGCATAGCAGTTAAGAGGAGAGACAACGTTGGTTTCCCGGATTATTAAGACAGCACCTTTCCTGCTCCTGGGCATTGCTGCCCTTGCCATAGCCCTTGCCACATTGGTGGAAGCGTCACAGGGAACCCCCACAGCTCATGCTGTGGTATATGGTACCATTTGGTTTCGCCTATTGTGGTTTGCCGCATCCGTTACCGGACTATACCTTATATATAAGTTACGCCTATGGAAACGTTCCATGGGTGTCTTCTTTCTGCATCTGGCCCTGCTGGTCATCCTGTCGGGTGCCCTGGTCACCTCGGTCACCAGTCATCGCGGAACGCTGCACCTTCGGCAAGGGATTCCTACGAACAACTATACCGAGGGAAAGATGACACGTTCCCTTCCCTTTGCGCTCAGACTGGACACCTTCATCATACGCCATTATCCAGGAACCTCTGCACCCCAGGATTACGTGAGCCTCATCACGTTGCATCCCGAAAACAAACAGGTACAGATATCCATGAACCGTATTGGCAGGATGCAAGGTTACCGTCTGTACCAGAGTTCATATGACGAGGACCTGCACGGCAGCATCCTGTCAGTCACCTATGACCCTTGGGGTACAGCCATTACCTATGCAGGATATGCCCTTCTGGCATTATGCATCATCGTCATATCCCTGCCCAAGAGAATACGGACAGACAAGCGAATGATGCTCGTCGTCATGACAATCATGACCTGCCTGCAGACACAAGCAAAACCTGAGCTCCCCTGTATAAATCGTGAAAAGGCCGACATCATGGAACGCGAACAGGTGGTCTGGAACGGGCGCGTGGCTCCCATGGGAACGATGTGTCAGGAATTTCTGCTCAAAGTCTATGGCAAGCGCTCGTTTCAAGGACTTTCGGCCACACAGGTGGTATGCAGCATGGCGCTCAGTCCCGGTGAATGGGCAAATGTGCCCCTGATCCGCATCGCCCGAGGAGAGTACCGATCTCTGTCCAGTTATATCAACTACAGTTCCACGCCTCCCTCGCTACAGAACATGGATGAGGCTGATGACAAGACACGTGAGAAGGTGGGACTCATGCTTATGCTCATTCAGGGAACCCTTTTCAACGAAGTGCCTGATACGAGCCATCGTCTCAGCCCCGCCAAAGTAAGTGCCGAACTGCTCTATAACCGTATTGACTGGACGATGCTTTGCATGATCTCGGCTTTCGTATTGGCTCTGCTGTTGACAGCCTCTTTACGCCGGAAGCTGGTTTGGTGTACTCTTGCCGCAAGCATGCTGCATGGGGCTCTGACGCTGATGCTTACAGTATTGCTGGCTGTCAGATGGTATATTGCCGGACATATCCCGTTGAGCAACGGATACGAGACCATGCTCTTTGTGTCGTTCTGCCTTACTGGCGGAACACTTCTGTGGGGACACCGCCGGCTGCAGGCCTTCGGTGCCATGGGCGCAGCATTCATGCTATTGGTAGCCCACCTGGGAGAGATCAATCCACAGATAACACCACTCATGCCCGTATTGCATAGCCCATGGCTAAGCGCACACGTGAGTATCATCATGATAAGCTATGCCCTGCTGGCACTCTCCATGGTGGAACGAAGCCTGTTACGCCCTGCCGTCATGTGTCTGGCTGCAGGTATCTTCCTGGGAGCCGTATGGGCCAATGTGTCATGGGGAACCTACTGGAGCTGGGATCCCAAGGAAAGCTGGGCGCTCGTGTGCCTCATCGTGTATAGCATCCCGCTCCATAAGGAGTCTCTTCCCTGGTTCCGAAAAGATTCCCATTACCGTCTATATTCCCTGTTGGCACTTGCCTGCCTGCTCATGACCTACTTCGGAGTCAACTACCTGTTGGGAGGCATGCATAGCTATTCAGGATAACTGCCGCAAAAAATTCCTGCCAGCAGAAGATACATTGAACGGAGTAAGATTCCTAACTAG
>JBJEKL010000028.1:0-20136 GCA_051878615.1 Bacteroidaceae bacterium
TGTTAATTTGTTGATTATTAGAAAGAAAACAACCTTTTAAGGGACGACTAAATAAATACTCACCAACGAGAATTCCCTGCGGAGGTAAGGCTGTGTGTGTATTAACAGTTCCTGACAAAAGTGTCTTGACGTGCTTTTTGAGGGCGCTATTGAGCCCCCTAAAGTATACCCATAATAAGTATTCTACCGAAACAAGATCTATTGGGATGCTGATTGTCCGTAGAATAGAGAAGGCTATTAAGCTTAAAGAGCTCTTTACATAGTGGCCTGAATAACATTCACCACATAATCACCCAATTTCTCACACTCGCTGATGAAATCCATATAATACACACCCATCTGATAACCATAAAGCCCATCGTTGATGTCCTGCAAGTTCTGGTTCTTCAGTTGATTGCGATAGTTGTTGATTTCATGCTCAATATTGTATGAAACATTATAGTCAGCAAACTGATGTTCAGGTGCCTTGTTCACCACATTGACCATAGCCTCAAGAGCATGAGACACGAGAGACGTCATGGTATGCATGTGCTTTACCTGCTCTTCAGTGAATCGCTCTTTGGTATGCATATGCAAACGGTTCAGGGTACGACCGAGATTGTAACAAGAGTCACCTATTGACTCCAGTTCTGATATCTGGCGCATCATTCGCTGTATCTGTGTCTTGGAATCACTTGAAAGACGTCCCTCGCTCACCCTGTGCAGATAGTTAGCAATCTCTACCTCCATGCTGTCTGTGATGTTCTCATATTTCTCGATTCGCGAGAAAAGTTTGTTGAAGTCATCCCCATTTTCTGTCTCAAGCAAATCCTTCACCAAAGAGAACATACGCTGGCAACGGGTAGCAAAAAGGTTAATTTCCTTACTGGCTTCAAAGATACTAAGTTCGGCAGTACTGAGGAGTCCACCACTGATAAACTTCAGCCGCCCTTCCTCCACATCGTCCTGTCCCTCCTTCTGCGGAACAAGTAAGCATACAAGCTTCTCCATAGGCTTAATAAACCAGATAAGGATGAGTACGTTACACACATTGAAAGATGTATGAAAAGCTGCAAGTACCGCATTCAATATGACAGGGTCACCTACATTATGAGGGTCACATCCAACCAGAGAACATACGAAATCAATGAAATAGCGGTAAATACAAAGAACCCAAACCACGCCAAACAGATTGAAAATCAAATGAGCACGCGCTGCTCTTTGTGCCTGTGTGCTTGCACTCATGGCCACTATATTGGAGGTGATAGTCGTTCCTACGTTCTCGCCCATAACAAGAGCTATACCTAAATAGATGTCAAGCACACCAGTACTACATAGGGTCATAGTAATGGCCATGATAGCAGCCGAACTCTGTACGGCACAAGTGAGCAACCCACCGATAAGCAGGAATAACAGATAACTGCCAAAGCCCCATCCGCTTACACTCTGCAAGAAATTTTGGATATGAACGTTCTGGTCAAGATGCATCTCGGCAGCATTCATCTTGAGGGTGGTAAGTCCGAGAAGCATAAGGGAGAGTCCCATCAGAAACTCTCCCATATTCGTATTCCTCTTTGTATATATTAATGCTATGGCTGCAACAATGCCAGCATAGACAACCATACGCATATCGAAACTGCCACCTAAAACCATTATCCAGGCAGTGGCAGTGGTACCGATATTGGCTCCCATAATGACAGATATTGCCTGTGAGAGTGTAAGCAAACCTGCACTCACAAAACTCACGGTCATTACCGTGGTGGCTGTGGAAGATTGAATGGACGTAGTGATGAAAGCACCTGTAAGCAGGCCTGTAAAACGATTGGTGGTCATCGTGCCCAAAACTGTACGTAGGCGGCTTCCTGCCATCTTCTGCAATCCTTCACTCATGACCTTCATGCCATACATCAGCAGGGCAACCGAACCAACCAAAATCAGAAATTCCATAAACGTAATGTTTGTGTGTTAACTTCTTTTTAATTGCTACAAAGGTATTACAATTTCATTAAATCCATGCTACACATATATTACAATCATGTTACATTTTTTCACATTGGCCTGCACGACAGATGTGTCATACACTCGTAACCTGTGTGTTATAAATCTGTAATAAACCCCGGTTATCTTTGCTACGAAAACATAAAAGGAGAATATTATGAATGCAAAGAAAGCCGAGTTCATCTACAATCTCTTCCGTGTGGTTATCCTGGTAGTATTCCTTACGGTACTTTATTTAGTTATATGATATATCACCTTTCAAAGTCTCATTTATCAACATTTGTATCTCATTGCTACATAATATAATGAATGATACGAAAATAAAAGATAATACTCACATATGAATACTTTATTCCTGTGCATCGTAGTCTTTCTGATTGTTCTGGCCATTTTTGACCTTGTAGTGGGCGTGAGCAACGATGCCGTAAACTTCCTGAATTCTGCAATAGGAGCCAAGGTAGCGCGTTACCGAACCATCGTGATTATTGCCTCTATAGGTGTTTTTGCAGGCGCCTCGCTCAGCAACGGCATGCTGGATGTGGCTCGCCATGGAATCATGATGCCTGAATTTTACTCTTTCTATGATGTGATGTGCATCTTCATGGCTGTCATGCTCACAGATGTGCTATTATTGGATGTATTCAACAGTTTGGGCATGCCCACATCCACCACCGTAAGCATGGTGTTTGAACTCCTTGGCGGAGCCTTCTGTATTGCCCTCATCAAAATAATGCAGGGGGCAACAGATGCGACAGGGAATGTACTCTCTCTGGGCAATTTGATCAACACGGAAAAAGCCATGAGCGTGATCATGGGCATTTTCCTGAGTGTAGCCATTGCATTCCTATTAGGCTTTCTCACCCAATGGCTTGCCCGCGTAATATTTACCTTCAACGGAAAATCTTGTCTGAAAAATGGAATCTTCGGTGGAATAGCCATTACCAGTATCATGTGGTTCATGCTGGTGGGTGGATTAAAGGGT
The DNA here is from genome assembly GCA_051878615.1 of Bacteroidaceae bacterium. Classification (GTDB taxonomy): domain Bacteria; phylum Bacteroidota; class Bacteroidia; order Bacteroidales; family Bacteroidaceae; genus Physcousia. The sequence continues at coordinate 2,960 of JBJEKL010000028.1, forward strand.
TCCACACTAATGACACCCGAACTAAAGAACTTCGTGGACGAGAACACCTGCATGATACTGGGTGGTGGAATCATTCTCATGAGTCTCGTCATGACGGCACTCTCCTATGCGGGACTCAATATTATGAAGACTGTGGTGCTGGCAGGTACATTTGCTCTGGCAATGGCTTTTGCAGGTAATGACCTGGTGAACTTCGTGGGAGTTCCACTTACTGGACTTGATGCTTATCAGGACTATATGGCTAATGGGAATGCCAATCCAAACGGATTTCTAATGGTTAGTTTGATGAAAAGCGCCCATACACCCATCATTTATCTTGTCCTGGCTGGTATTATAATGGTACTGGCATTGGTGTTCTCCCCCAAGGCAAAGAATGTGGTGAAGACAAGCGTAGACCTAAGCAGACAGGATGAAGGTGAGGAAATGTTTGGTTCTTCAGCTGTAGCAAGAACCTTGGTTCGATCGGTAATGGTATGTTCCAAAGCCGTAGGAAACCTGATTCCCGTTTCTGTCAACCACTGGATTGACAGCCGCTTCAACACTGACCAAGCCGTATTACCGAATGGTGCAGCCTTTGACCAGGTTCGTGCTGCTGTAAATCTGGTATTGGCTGGTTTGCTCGTGGCTACAGGAACCAGATTCAAGTTGCCTCTCTCCACCACCTATGTTACGTTTATGGTTGCCATGGGTACCAGTCTGGCAGATAGAGCATGGAGCCGCCAAAGCGCTGTGTTCCGCATTACAGGCGTACTCTCCGTGATAGGTGGCTGGTTTATCACAGCTGGCGTGGCCTTCATAGTAACCTATCTGATTGCTTGCGTCATGTACGTCGGGCACTTCCCCGCCATGGCCATCGGTATCGTTCTTGCACTTTTCATGCTGATAAGAAGCAATCTGAGACAAGCCAAGAAGACTGCAGGAGAACAGCAGGACATGCTCTTCGCTCAGATTATGCGTTCACATGACGAAAACCTCAACTGGAATCTGCTTGTCCGCCATGTAAGCCAATACAGCCGCCAACATCTTGCATTTATCATGGAATGCTACCAGCAAGTTACCGATGCCTTTTTCCGCGAGGAATATCGTCCGCTCAAGAAAGCGGTATCACGCATCGAGGAACAACGTAACCAACTCAAGCGACAACGATGCAAGGAAGTTTTGGCACTCCGACGTGTCAATCATTTCCTCAGCATAGAGCGTGATACATGGTACTTCCTTGCCATTGGGTCCATCTCCCAGATGCTCTATTGCTTGAAACGTATCGTAGAGCCATGCCGCGAGCATATCGGCAATAACTTCGCTTCTGTCAGCAGCGAGTACTCCATGCCCTTCAAGGCATACCAACAGGAGATTATAAAACTATTCGGAAGAATGGAGAATATACTCTCCAACGAGGGAAATGCAATTGGAAATGACACACCCGATGCCTTGAGAGCCGATGCTTCTGCCTTACAAAGACAACTGTCAGCCTACAGGAAAACCATCATCTATGACATACAAAACAGCCCCGGTAATCTCGAACCTATGATTCTATATCTCAGTATAGTTCAGGAATCGCAGGCGCTTCTGAGCGACCTTCGACACCTGGCACGAGGTTATGCAAAGTTCTCTGAAGAAAAGAATTTCTCAAAAAGAGGGGCTTGACAGATATGGACTGAACGGAGAAAAACATCAGCAACAAGATTTCCAAACATGCATAGAGCCCCCGCAGGACTAAGGACCTTCCATTAGTTTGCGAGGGCTTTTACTCATCTACGGTATCCCTTTTTCAGTCCGCCAAAGCAAATATGGTCTTTATGCCTTTGATCTTCTGGCCTTTTATTCGGGTAAGTAACTGACGCACCCTGCGATTGTCGACAGCCACATAAGACCATTGAGGCAATATATCAATACGTCCAATCTGCTCACGAGCAAGACCACCCACCTTGCTGAGGAAACCAGCCACATCACCACGGCTTATCTTGTCCTTCTTTCCTTTACCTATATATAAAGTAGCCCACAATGGAGCTGCTGGGGCAGGAATCCGCTGGGGAATATGGTATACAAGACAACTTCCATCAACAAAATCAGGTATCTTCTCCTGTGGTCCCACAATCAGATAAGCATTCCCATCGTTGTCCCATCGGGCAGTACGTCCATTTCTGTGTACATATGTAACTTGATCAGCAGGAAGATGGTAATGAATGACATTCTCAACACCTTCGATATCCAATCCGCGTGCAGCCAAGTCGGTACATACAAGAACGTTGCAACTGCCACATGAGAAACGATGTATGGCACGCTCGCGCACCTGTTGCTCCATGCCGCCATGATACGATACGGCTGCCACACCATGAGCACACAGATAATTGCCCACTCGCTCTACACTCTCGCGAAAACCCAGGAAGACGAGACTTTTCTTCGCTCCAAGCATACAGACCAGGCGCAGGAGAGTCTCCAGTTTATCCTTATCTGGAGAATCAACCCGATAAACAAAGATTCTCTCCGGAATCTGTTCGAGACTATCAAGGAATGTCAGTCGATGGAAATCGTCGCCACCGGCAAATGCCGGAATAGAAGGATTGTCGGTGGCAGAAAGCAGAATCCTCCGGTGTACATGTCCGAGTTGCTGTATGATAGCCTCCATCTGTGACTGGAAACCAAGTTCGAGCGACTTGTCAAACTCATCTATGACAAGTGTCTCCAGATTGCCGATGAACACGTTCCCCTTGTCAACATGATCCAGGAAACGTCCCGGGGTGGCAACTATCATCTGAGGACGAAGCCCCTTCATGGACCTATGTTCGTCCATGGCGGCACGTCCGCCATAGCATGCCATGACGCGACACTCCGGGCACAAACGCCGAACTACATCGGTGGTCTGAATGGCCAATTCACGTGACGGCACAAGCACAAGTGTCTGGAGGTGGTCCTTCCGCTCATCCATCTTGTCCAGGACAGGCAACAGATATGCCAAGGTCTTGCCTGAACCCGTAGGACTCAAAAGCACAACCCTGTCCCACCTGCGCATCGCCTGAAGCATATCCTGTTGCATTACGTTGAGCTCCGTAATGCCTAATTTGGGCAGATTATATGTCATAATGGCCACAAAGGAAGAAAATAATTTCCACTTATCCAAGGATAAACTTGTTCAAGTCTGACCAAAGAGCTAATTTTGCAGGAGATGAAAAGGAAATTATTGTTCGTGTGGCTATGCCTGTGTCCTGCCTTCTGTCCTGCGCAGAAGGTATCCCTGCGTGTGGCGGACACTTGGGTTCAGCTTGGCATAGAGGAGATGCAGACCGAGATAAAGCCAGGCTGGAGCATAGCAGGACGCAAGCTCAAGGACAAGCGTGTGCTCTACCTGTGGGGAAAGACCTCACGCCAGATGACCGATGACAGGAAGCCAGAGTTCAAGGTGGAGCCCGGAGAGAAGGAGACCCTTGTGGATTATGCCTTGATACGGTTGAGCGTGCGACGCGACCATCGCCGGCTGCCCAAGGATGTACTGCGAGAAAACGCCTACATACGCATGGAGCCGTCTGACTTCAGCATCAGACCTGAGGGGGAACTGGCATTCGTGTGCCGTCCACTCAACAACCTGCCGTCAGGAGAATATATCCTCGTATGCCTGAACCAGACCATCGAAAAGAACCAGGCAGGCTACAAGGTCCATGCCTTCTGCATTCCCTGACAGCCAATTTCCGCAACGCAATCTGATCAAACAATTCTTTGGCAACATACTTTATCAAAACCAAGGCACAAACAACAAATAACAAGATGAACCTATTATCTCCCCCACCCTTCAAGCCAGAAACAAACGGACCCGATGCAGATGCACGATACATGAGGTTACGTGCACAAGTATTCACAGGCGCCTTTATCGGCTATGCTGCTTATTATCTTGTACGCAAGAACTTTGCCATGGCTATCCCCATGCTTGCTCAATTCGGCATTGACAAGAGTGAACTGGGTGTAGCTCTGGGTATGAATGCCGTGGCATATGCGTTAAGCAAATTTCTCATGGGATCTGTTTCCGACCGTTCGGATGCACGCAAGTTTCTTCCTTTGGGACTCATATTGTGCGCCATAGCTATGGCTTGCATGGCTGTACCCGTCACATGGCTTGACCTGGCTCATCATCCCGAGCGCAAGATGCTGGCCATCGGACTGATGGCAGGACTCAATTTCCTGGTTGGATGGTTTGGCGGTATGGGATGGCCTCCCTGCGGAAGGGTCATGACCCATTGGTTCTCACAAAACGAGAGAGGGACCATGATGTCTGTATGGAACTGTGCCCATAATGTGGGTGGCGGCCTGATAGGTCCTATGGCTTCTTACGGAGCCGTATGGTTCGGTTCGTGGCTTTACGGGGCACATGAGGAACTTTATTTCCTGGCCGGAACATTTATATTCCCCGCAGCAGCCGTTATCCCGATTGCCTTACTGGCCTACGTATTACTTCGTGACACGCCCCAAAGCCAAGGTCTTCCCGCCGTGGAAAAGTGGCGAAACGATTACCCTACACATTACAATGAGGACAGCGAAACCGTGTTAAGTATTCGCGATATCATGCTTCGACACGTCCTGCCCAACAAATGTCTGTGGGCAATAGCCCTGAGCAACGCCTTCATATATATGGTCCGATATGGATGTCTTGACTGGGCTCCAGCCTTGCTTCACGACCAAGGCGTGGACATCAAATCAGCAGGCTGGGCGTATTTTGCATACGAATATGCTGCCATACCAGGCACACTTATCTGTGGTATCATCAGCGACCGGCTTTTCAAGGGCAATCGAGCCTGGCCAACCATACTGTTCATGGCACTTGTTGCTATTTTCGTCGGTATCTACTGGTATGCTTCTTCACTTGAGACACCCAGCATCGGCCTCATTACTCTGAGTCTTACCGGTATCGGATTTTTTATATACGGCCCTGTCATGCTGGTAGGTGTGCAGGCTTTGGATCTCGTACCAAAGAATGCTGCTGGTACTGCTGCCGGACTAACGGGATTCTTCGGTTATTTCTTCGGAACAGCCATCCTGGCTAATACGGTTATCGGGCTAATCTCCACACATGCCGGATGGAACTGGACCTTCGTGTCGTTGTTATTGGCCTGCCTGCTGTCCATTCTGCTCATGACACCCACACTCAAGAGAAGGAAACCATAACAAAAGGATGGCTGGAGGCTATCCGCCACAACCCAGCCATCAATCTGTCACATCCCCACAAAATGAGTTTGTCCTAAACACGATACTCACCTGGATTGGAAACGAGGACGAGATGCTTCTTTTGCTGTTCCTGCGCCTCTGAAGGTTCTGATGCAGGCAATGTCTGATATACTCGTTGTGAGGTTGATTACAAGAATGGTCTATAGAAGCAAGCCCATATTGTTTTTCACATCGGTATATAGAAGATATACTTCTCGGACCAAGCAAGTAAATACATCTTCTCTGAGACATGACCAAAATCGGTCATTGGATTTCCTGTCAATTTTGCCCATTTTCAACGCAAACGTTTGCAAGTGCCATCGCAAACGTTTTGCGTGAAAAAACTATCCTGTTCGGGATCTTGAAGGCTCAGCAGAAAAACACAGGGAATGCCGAGCTGGTGGTTTCCCAAGGATGTGGTGTCAGGAGGGCACTACCTATCACACGGGATAACTTCCATCCTCTGGCGTATTGCCCTCCAGGCAGCAGAGTGCAATCCGTAGCATATAGGTCCTGCAAGCAAGCGGAGCGGTAGCACATCACACAAGTGTCCTAAAGACAGGTAGCCTGGAGGGCAGTACCCCAAAGGACATGTTCCATATTCCTCACTGATTTTCTACTGAACCCGATTTTCCGCTGAGCCAATGAGATACTTGAGAAACAAAAAGAGAACCTCCGAAGAAGTTCTCTCTGCTGCTCTTTCCAAGAGCCTCTTGTCGGATTCGAACCAACGACCCCGAGATTACAAATCACGTGCTCTGGCCAACTGAGCTAAAGAGGCGGGTGGGGAAGCTTGCCATATCGCGCCGCTACAACCTCCTGCCCTTGCTGCGATCAAGCCCTGGGGGATTCAGAGGGAGCATGCCGTATGGGACTTCCCCATTTCGGAGTGCAAAGGTAGGCATTTCCCGTCTCATAGCCAAATATCAAGCCAACTTTTTGCAGATGGAACTTTTCTCACGCGCACGCATTATTTTATTGGAGAATAAGTGGTACATTTGCATGAAATATACAAGTAGAATGACAAACGAAAGCCAAAAGATTCCTGATTCACCCCGACAGCGAACAGAATACGCAGGACATTGCGCCCTATCAGTAGCTGGTATGTGGATTGCCGCATTTGCATGCCTGGTATACACCATCCACTATCCCCTACTGGAAATCGTAAGCGACACGCTGTTTCTGCTGTCAGTATACATGATTTACATGATGGTGGTCAGGTACCGCACCCTTGTGGCGCCGCTTGGATTCGTCGGATCATTCAGGATGGCATGGAGGATATGCATGTTTGCCACGCTGCTCACCATTCTGGCCCAGTATCTTTACCTCCGTTTTCTGGACGGAGGACGCCTGATAGAGAACATGACAAAGGTGATGTCCAGCGAACAATATATACAGGTCACAAGGGAAATCATGCCGCAGATGAACATCGAACAAATGAAAACCATGATGCAAAGCATAACTCTGGGCGATATGACGCTCTGCCTGTGGATCCTCTACATGCTCATTTCCCTACCAGTTTCCCTACTGACAGGTATCATCGCCTCGATGAAGAAAGAGTAAAAATGCCCAGGGATCCTGATAAAGATTCAAGAAAAAAGAAAGAAAAAACGATATCGTCATGAATATATCCGTCGTAATACCCCTCTTTAATGAGGATGAATCCTTACCCGAACTATTTGCGTGGATAGAGCGTGTGACCACAGCCCACAATCTGAGCCATGAAGTGATATTCGTGGATGACGGCAGTACCGATCGGTCATGGGAAGTAATCGAAGAACTGAGAGCGCAGAAGCCCGAAATGGTCAAAGGGATAAAGTTTCGTAGAAACTACGGAAAGAGTCCTGCCCTCTATTGTGGCTTTGCCAAAGCTCAAGGCGACGTGGTTATCACTATGGATGCCGACCTGCAGGATTCACCCGATGAAATACCCGAACTGTATCGAATGATATGCGAGGATGGGTATGATCTGGTAAGCGGATACAAGATGAACAGAAGCCAAGGAGACCCACTCTCAAAAACCATCCCGACAAAGTTGTTCAACGCCACGGCACGATGGGTAAGCGGAATACACAATCTGCATGACTTCAACTGTGGGCTGAAAGCCTATCGTAGAGAGGTGGTGAAGAACATCGAAGTGTACGGAGAGATGCATCGCTACATTCCCTATCTGGCCAAGAATGCAGGCTTCAATCGCATAGGGGAGAAACGCGTACACCACCAGGCAAGGAAGTTCGGGAAGTCGAAGTTTATGGGTCTGAATCGCTTTGTGAACGGATATCTCGACCTGCTCTCGTTATGGTTTCTCAGCAACTTCGGTCTGAAGCCCATGCACGTGTTCGGATTCATCGGTACCCTGATGTTCATGTTCGGATTTCTGGCTGTCGTGGTAGTAGGTGCCACCAAATTATATTACCTTTCCACAGGTGAAGCCCATCCACTGGTGACAGACAACCCCTACTTCTACATTGCACTCACCATGATGATATTAGGTACGCAACTTTTTGTGGCAGGATTCCTGGGCGAACTGATAAGCAGAAATTCCACAGAACGGAACAAGTATCTGGTAGAGAAAGAACTTTAAGCTGGGCATGAGCATGAAATATACCAAACGAGCCATTTCCATGCTGGTGCTTGCAGTCACGACACTTGTCTCATGCGACAGCATTGACTGTACATTATACAATACCGTGTCACTCAGTTGTACATTCTTTTCTGAAGGAAACGCCGTCAAACTGACGGACACACTCACGGTAAGCGCTTTTGGAACAGACTCCATACTGATCAACAGAGTGGTGGGAGTAGCCTCACTGGAACTCCCCTTGAGTTACAGACAGGAGCAAGACACCATCGTGCTGCACCTTTATGGAGAGGGATACGACATGCACGACACTCTGTGGATTGAGAAGAGCGACATTACACATTTTGAGTCGCCAGACTGCCCCACGGCCATGTTTCACCAGATAATATCCGTGGAGCACACCCACAACATCATCGACTCCATAATCATAATAAGAAGCCTCGTTGACTATGATCAGACCGAGAACATACGTATTCATCTGTAGCCTGCTACTCTCGGTCCTAATCACAACCGAGATGATGGCCCAAGGAAAACCCATGCCGGCTCAAGCACCCAAGGAAGAGAAGGTTCCTGTGTTTGGCGGCATTGCTGTGGGAGCCGACCTTGTAGGCCTGGCCATGAAAGGAATGGGGCTGAAGTTTGCCAACATGGAAGTCTGCGGAAGACTCAACTTTAAGGAAAAGTACTACCCCATCGTGGAACTGGGCATAGGAGACTGCACTCACGAAGGAGGAGAAAACAACAACAAGTTCAGTACCACAGCACCCTACTACAGAATAGGCATGGACTATAACTTCAACAAGAAGGTCAATGGAAACCGCTTTTTCGGTGGACTTCGCTATGCATTCAGTTCCTACGAATTTGATTTCGAGAATCCCGACTTTGCTGATCCTGTATATGGAACAGCTACACCTATCTCTTTCAAGAACCTTCAAGCGAAAAAACAATGGATGGAAGTATGTCTAGGAGTAGAATGCAAACTATGGAGTATCGTGCGCATGGGATGGAGTCTGAGATATAAGATAAGGGTGAAGGACAGCAACCCCACCTATGGAAACGCATGGTATGCGCCAGGATTTGGCAAGAACGGAAATACCACATGGGGAGGTACCGTAAACCTGATGTTTGACATCGGAAAATCGGCCCGGCACACAAAGAACAAGAATATTGTATCAAAAACGCCTGCCAGCACCCCGATAGAAGAAAAGAATCTAACAGAATGAGCACAATAGAAATATGGCTGATAGGAGTGGCCTTAGCCATTGATTGCTTTACAGTAAGCATCGCTGCAGGCCTGCAAGCACAACATCCCAAGATGGGAAGGATGGGCTTTATGGCACTCTCATTCGGTCTGTTCCAAGCCGGCATGACATGGCTTGGATTTGTCTGCTTGTCAATATTCTCAAGCCAAATCGAACAGATTGATCATTGGATAGCATTCCTGCTATTGGCCTACACGGGAGGCAAGATGATATGGGACGGTATACACCCCGATAACGAACCCAATCCCAACACCCCACTACTGAGCATACGCAACATACAGGCCCTGTCAGTTGCCACCAGCATTGATGCTCTGGCAGTAGGCATATCATTTGCATGCCTTCCCGGCAACGAACATCCAAGCATGCTTTACACTGTGAGCGTAATAGGTTTCTGTTCCACGACACTCAGCATAGCAGGATTGGCTGCAGGCATAATCATTGGACGCAAAGTCAACTGGCATGCCGAAGTGATAGGCGGAAGCGTGCTACTGATAATCGGCATAAAAATCCTCATAGAACATCTGGCATGAAACAAGAGAACAGATTCAGACTTTGGCACATACCAGTGCTGGCCCTACTCATATTGGCAACCTTACTGATATTGAGAAACCAGGAACAGTCGCAGATTCCATTTCAAATAGAGGAAGGTGCCATCTTTGGGACCGTCTATCACGTGCAATACCAACACGGAGAAAGTCTGCAAAAGGAAATCCTCAACTGCCTGCAGTCCGTGGACTCATCCTTGTCTATGTTCAACAAGCAGAGTACTGTCAGCAAAATCAACTCTGGGGAAGATCTCCATACCGACTCTATGTTCGAGATGGTTTTCCAATGTGCCACAGCCATCAGCGAAGTTACAAATGGCTCCTTTGATGTCACGGTAGCACCTTTGGTCAATGCATGGGGATTTGGTTTCAAGCACGGCCAATGGCCTGATACGGCCAGTGTGGACAGCCTTCGTCAGTTCGTCGGATGGCAAAAAGTGAGCATACAAGACCATAAGGTTGAAAAAGACGATGCAAGAATCATCCTTGACTTCAGTGCTATAGCCAAGGGATTCGGTGTGGACCAGGTCGCTTCCCTGTTACGTAGCCATGGCATAGATAATTTCATGATTGAAATAGGTGGAGAGATAGTATCCCATGGTCACAACCCCAAGGGCGAACCCTGGCGAATAGGCATCAACAAGCCAGACGAGGAGAAGGAAGGCATAACTTCCGAACTGCAGGACATCATCGAAATGAATGACTGCGCCATAGCCACAAGCGGCAATTATCGGAACTTCTACGTGAGAGACGGCAAACGTGTGGCACATACCATAGATCCGCATAGTGGTTATCCTGTACAACATAGCATTCTGAGCAGTACCGTACTGGCACCCACATGTGCCATGGCCGACGGGTTTGCTACTGCTTTCATGGTCATGGGACTCGACAGCGCAAAAGCTGTATTACAGAAACAGAAAGAACTGCAGGCATACTTCATCTTGTCTGCAGATGATGGCAAGTATGACATATGGTGTACCCCAAACTTCAGGCAACTGATTTTGAACAATAAATAAAGGACAGGGATAATCAAGCCCGTCAACGAAACAGCATAACAATGGATATCAGCACGAAATACAGGCTTCTGACACACTTGCCCCTTCTGCAAGGATTAAGCGGACAGGACTTGGCACGATTGGAAGAATCACACGGGCTGGAAATGGAACATATCCCCCCCAGCCGTATTCCCTTGCTCAACCAAGGGGATGCCTGCACACATCTCATCATGGTAGCCAGTGGCATGCTGCGTAGAAAACATACCACGGCAGACGGGCGACTCGTCATAACGGCAAGTATCCCACCACCCGTAGCCATCGAGCCAGAAAGCCTATATGGTCTGAACTGTCACTATCACAATTCCTATTTCGCCGAGAGTGAATTGCAAACCATCAGCATACGAAAGAATGATGTAGGCAAGAGATTGATGAACCACCCCATCTTCAGATACAATCTACTCAACTACCTCTCAGCCATCACCCATAAGCAGAACCGCCTAATCGTACCCACGCCATACAGGTCGGTGTCCGAGAAGTTCCTTCACTTGGTGGAAACACTTTGCAGGGATGAGGAGACAGACATCATACTGAACGTGAAGATGAACGACTTGGCACTATACATGGAAGAGACCAGACTCACCATCTCACGCATGCTTAATATGCAGGCCAACGACAAAGCCATCTACATCTCGCGCTCCACCATCAACATTCCCTCCATGAAGACATTCAGGGAATACATACTGAGCATGGGCATGCACAACACGACAGATGACCTAGGCCACAGATAATGCAGGAATATTCATATCAAGACATACACATAATGACAGATACAAAGAAAGAGAATCCATTACTCAACGGAGAATACGGAACACCACATGATACGACACCCTTTGACAGAATTACCCTACAGGACCTTGAGGAGGCCATCATGGAGGGTATGAGACAGGAGGAGACGGCCATACAGGAAATCATAGACAATCCCGAAGAGCCAACCTTCAGCAATACCATCCTGCCACCTACCGACCAACTACTCAATAGGGCCACCACGATATTCTTCAATCTGTTGAGTTGTTGCACCTCGGATGAAGCTGACCTTCTGGCACAGAAACTCTCACCCATTCTCACAGAACATGCCAACAAGATTATGCTCAACAGGCAACTCTTTGAGCGTATCAGGTATGTCAAGGAACATGAGACAGGACTGAACGCTGAGGAACAGAAGTTACTTGACGATATCTTTGACGGCTTCCAACGCGGAGGAGCATGCCTTTCTGATGAGGATAAGGAAAAACTGACAAGCATGAGGGTGGAACTGGACGCGATTTGCCTTCAATTCGGTCAGAACTGCCTCAAGGAGACAAATGCCTATAGTCTGCATGTGGAGGATAAGGATGAGTTGGGAGGTCTGCCAGAGAGGGTTATGGAAACCGCAGCATTAGCAGCAAAGGAGAAGGGGAAACAAGGATGGCTCTTCACCCTTCAGCAACCAAGCTATGGACCATTCATGACCTATGCCGACAACAGAAAACTACGTGAGCAGATGTATATCGCCAAGAACACCATCTGCTGCAAAGGCGGAGAATATGACAACCGTCAGTTGGTGTCACGTATTGTAAACCTAAGGCGAGAAATTGCACAATTATTGGGTAACCAAACCTATGCCGACAGCGTACTCAAACGACGCATGGCAGAAAATACAGCAAACATATATGCCCTCATTGACCAACTGATGGAAGCCTACATGCCTGTGGCCAAGGAAGAACTGAGAGAGGTGGAAGAGTTGGCCAAAAGGCTTGACAGCGAAGGATTCAAGATGCAGCCATGGGATTATTCTTATTACGGACGCAAGTTGAAGATGGAACGTTACAATCTGGATTCCGAGATGCTGCGTCCCTACTTCCGCCTGGAAAATGTCAAGAAGGGTGTATTCGGACTGGCCACGCGACTATATGGAATCACCTTCCATCTGCGCAAGGATATCCCTGTGTATCATCCCGATGTGGAAGCATACGAAGTGCTTGACGAGGACGGGACTTACCTGGGTGTCCTCTATGCCGACTTCCATCCCAGAGAGAACAAGCAAAGCGGAGCATGGATGACAAGCTACGCGGAACAATATATCGATCAAGAAGGAAAGGATCACCGGCCTCATGTGAGCATAACCATGAATCTCACCAGGCCCACCGAGGACAAGCCCTCTCTGCTCACGCTGGGTGAAGTGGAGACCTTCCTGCATGAATTCGGCCACGCTATCCACGGATTGTTCTCACGCGTACGATTCATGGCACAAAGCGGAACAAACGTCTATCGTGACTTTGTGGAACTGCCATCTCAATTCATGGAGAACTATGCCACACAAAAAGAATTTCTCGACACTTTCGCCTTCCATTATCAGACAGGCGAGCCTTTACCCGAGGAACTGATTCAGCGTGTCAAAGACAGCAACAATTACATGTGTGGATACCTGTGCACAAGACAACTCAGTTTCTGCATGCTGGACATGGCATATTACGACAGGAAAGAAGCCTTCAACGAGGATGTACCCGCTTTTGAAGAAAAAGCTTGGGAAAAAGCCCAACTTCTGCCACAACATCCGCAAACATGCATGTCCGTACAGTTTGGGCATATTATGAATGGAGGCTATGCTGCAGGATATTACAGTTACAAATGGGCAGAAGTGCTTGATGCCGATGCCTTTAGCCTCTTCCTGCAGAATGGAATATTCGACCAGGAAACAGCTCAACGCTTCAGACATGAGATACTGGAACGCGGTGGTACAGAAGCACCCATGAAGCTTTACGAACGCTTCCGTGGACAAAAGCCCACTATTGATGCTTTGTTGCATCGAAACGGAATAAAGAATCTATAAATCACTCATTTAAAATATAACATGAACAAACAGGAGGAGCTTGACAGCAGATATCTGAGGATGGCACGCATCTGGAGCGAGAACAGCTATTGCGAACGCCGACGGGTGGGCGCCCTCATTGTAAAGGATAAGAGAATCATTAGTGACGGCTACAATGGCACACCATCAGGATTTGAGAACATATGCGAAGACGAAGACAATCACACCAAACCCTACGTGCTACATGCCGAGGCTAATGCCATCACAAAAATTGCTCGCAGCAACAACAACAGTGATGGAAGTACCCTGTACGTTACCGACTCACCCTGTGTGGAATGCTCCAAACTAATCATACAGGCCGGCATCCGAAGGGTGGTCTATGCACGTGAATATAGACTGACCGACGGTATCGAACTACTGCGCAGGGCTGGCATCGAAGTGGAATATCTCGACCTGAAGGAAGAAGAGTAACATGGCAGAAGCAGCCCCATACACGTTACACCCATACATATTTTCAATAATCAAACATACGACAAACATAACATAACACTATGAACAATAACAACAAAGGCCGTTTCACGCCACTATTTATCTCGCTGAGTATCATCCTTGGTATACTCATAGGCACATTCTGCACCAGTCACTTTGCCGGAAATCGTCTGAGCATCATCAATACCGGTTCCAACAAACTAAGTTACCTACTTCAGATTATTGACAACAACTATGTCGATACAGTCGACATGTCACAGCTGGTGGAAGATGCTATGCCCGGAATCCTGAAAGAACTTGACCCCCATAGCAGCTACCTGAGCGTACAGGATGCCAAGGAAGCTGACGATGACCTGCGGGGGTCGTTCAGCGGCATAGGCGTAAGTTTTGTGGTACAGAAGGATACTGTCAATGTGATGTCGGTCATTCATGGAGGACCAGCAGAGAAAGTCGGACTGCTGGCAGGGGACCGCATCATAAGTGCTAACGGAAAATCCCTGGTAGGGATGGAGTCACAGGAAGTGATGAAACACCTGAAGGGACAAAAGGGAAGTAAGGTGAAATTAGGTATCGTAAGACATGGTTCCTCTGGTATCACAACCTTTACTGTTGTACGAGGGGATATTCCTGTAGTAAGCGTAGATGCCTATTATATGCTCAATGATAAAACAGGTTACATCCGAGTGAAGAACTTCGGTGAGCAGACCTACGCCGAGATGCTTGTAGCTCTGGCAGAATTGAACATAGAAGGAATGGAGGGGCTGGTGGTTGACTTGCGTGGCAACACTGGCGGATACATGCATATTGCCATACAGATGGCCAACGAGTTCCTGCCCAAGAACCGCCTTATTGTCTACACAGAAGGAAGAAAAAGCCCGCGTGAGGAATTCAACAGCGACGGGCGAGGAACATTCCAGACTCTCCCTCTGGTGGTACTTGTTGACGAAGGAAGTGCCAGTTCAAGTGAGATTTTTGCTGGAGCCATCCAGGATAACGACCGTGGCACTATTGTCGGACGACGTACTTTCGGAAAGGGACTAGTACAGCAACCTGTGGAGTTCAGAGACGGCAGCGTGGTACGTCTGACCATAGCACGATATTACACACCCAGTGGCCGATGCATACAGAAACCATATATAAAGGGACACGACGAAGAATACGAAAACGAACTCCTGGCACGTTATGAACGTGGGGAATTCTTCTCTCAGGACAGCATTCATCAGGAAGGTCCCTCCTATCAGACACGTATCGGACGAACTGTTTATGGCGGCGGCGGAATCGTTCCCGATGTATTTATCCCCGAAGACACTACTGCTGTAACCTCATATTACCGGGAGGCACTCTTCACCGGTCTCATCCGTCAGTTTGCCTTTGCATATACCGATGCCAACAGAAACAAGCTGTTGGAATATCCTAATGCCATCCTGATGGAGAAATATCTGCGTAGCCAAGGACTCCTTGAACAATTTGCCCGTTTTGCTGAACAGCATTCGCTACGCCGTAGGAACCTCATGCTCTATAAGAGCCGCACGCTCTTTGAACGAGCCATATATGGAAACATCATTTACAATGCACTTGACATGAGCGAGTACATCAAATTCCTCAACGAAAAGGATCCAACAGTACTGAAGGCGACAGAGATTCTGCTCAAGGCGGAATCCGTACCCCAAGTAAAACCGGAACAGACGGATAGCACCAACAAGACAGCCTGGGCAACCCCGGACATCAGACTTAGCCGACATGCGTTGGCTTCCCTCTGGGGATAAATGCCTCGCGCATGTTATATATATAATGTATAACTGCCGTGTAGGCCACATATGGATGACCACACACAAGAGCTGTTATAGTCATAAAAAGAGAATCACCCAATAACAAATAACCAATGAAGAAGACCATCATATCTGCAGCACTTCTGTTGACAATATGTCTGGGAGCCTCTGCAAATACCAAGTCCCTGCACAAACTGCAGCAGGAATTTGTAGATCTGCGCTTTGGAATGTTCATTCATTACAACATTCCAACCTATTCACCCGAAGATTGGCCAGACCCGGATTTACCAGCATCTGCATTCAATCCCAAACGATTGGACTGCAGCCAATGGGCAAAAGCAGCCAAGTCTGCCCACATGAGCTACGGCTGCCTGACAACCAAACACCACAGTGGATTCTGCATCTGGAATACGAAGACCACAGACTACAACGTAATGAACTCCCCTCTCAAGCGGGATGTAGTGCGCGAATATGTCAATGCATTCCGTAAGGAAGGACTTGAGGTGATGCTCTATTATTCCATTCTTGACACACACCATCGTCTGCGTCCTGGCATGATCACCCGCAACAAGACAGAAATGATTAAGGCACAACTACAAGAATTGCTTACGTCCTATGGACCCATCAAGGCACTCATTATCGACGGATGGGATGCACCATGGTCACGCATCAGTTATGAAGACGTTCCCTTCCCCGAAATATACGCCTATATCAAGTCCCTGCAACCAGAATGTCTGGTAATGGATCTCAACGCTGCCAAGTATCCACGCGAAGCACTCTTCTACACAGACATCAAGTCCTACGAACAAGGTGCCGGACAAAAGATTTCCACCACAGAGAATCGTCTTCCTGCACTTGCATGCCTCCCGCTACAGCAGAACTGGTTCTGGAAAGAATCCTTCCCCACAGACGAACTGAAATCACCTACCACATTGGTGAACGAAATGATTATCCCCTACGGAAAGGCACATTGCAACTTTATCCTCAATGTGGCACCTAACCGCGACGGGGTGATGGACGAGAATGCCATCACGGCACTCAAGGAAATTGGACGCATATGGGAAAACGACGGACATGTAGCCGAATTAGAGGAATGTGAGTTGCCCATCGTAGAAGAGAATATAGCCAAGTACAAACCTGCTGAATCATCATGGAGTTACGACTATGGCATCATGGACTTTGCCAATGATGATGATTTCGTCACAGCATGGACGTCTCACCCCATGGTAGAGAATCCTTTTTGGATGGTAGACCTACAGGGGAGGCATCCCATCAACATGATTACCGTGACACTCCCCGACTGCAAGGTCATCCAGGAATACAAGATTGAATACCGAAACCAAGAGACATGGCATACCATCTACGAAGGAAAGGCCAAGGAAAATGAAAAGGTGTTGATACACCGCTTCAGCACAGTAAGAGCCGATGCTGTCAGAATGACCATCAACAGATTCGAAGGTGTGGTGAAGATCTGCGAGTTGGGCGTATACACACCCTA
>JBJEKL010000029.1:0-4948 GCA_051878615.1 Bacteroidaceae bacterium
GCAATACGGGCAGAGAAGTCGGTAGGCAGGGCGATGGCCTCATCAAGGGCGTTGGTGTGCAGAGACTGGGTGTGTCCCAGTACGGCAGCCATGGCCTCGATACAGGTACGACCTACGTTGTTGAAGGGATCCTGCTCGGTGAGTGACCATCCGGATGTCTGTGAGTGTGTGCGGAGTGCCATGGACTTGGGGTTCTTGGCACCGAAGCTCTTCACAATCTTGGCCCACAGCAGACGTCCTGCACGCATCTTGGCAATCTCCATGAAGTGGTTCATGCCGATAGCCCAGAAGAAACTGAGGCGGGGAGCAAAGGCATCTACGTCGATACCTGCGTTGATACCTGCGCGGAGGTAGTCCATGCCATCAGCCAGGGTGTAGGCCAACTCGATGTCGGCGGTAGCACCTGCCTCCTGCATGTGGTAGCCTGAGATGGAGATGCTGTTGAACTTGGGCATCTTCTGTGAGGTGTACTCGAAGATGTCGGCGATGATCTTCATGGAGAATGCAGGGGGATAGATGTAGGTGTTGCGTACCATGAACTCCTTCAGGATATCGTTCTGAATGGTACCTGCCATCTCTTCAAGCTTGGCACCCTGTTCCAGACCTGCGTTGATGTAGAATGCCAGCACGGGCAATACACCGCCGTTCATAGTCATGGAGACAGACATCTTGTTCAGAGGAATGCCAGCGAAGAGGGTCTTCATGTTCTCCAGAGAGCAGATGGATACACCTGCCTTACCTACGTCACCCACTACACGCTGGTTGTCGGGGTCGTAGCCACGGTGTGTGGGAAGGTCGAAGGCAACAGACAGTCCCTTCTGACCGGAAGCCAGGTTACGACGATAGAAGGCGTTACTCTCCTCGGCGGTGGAGAATCCGGCGTACTGACGGATAGTCCATGGGCGGAAGGGGTACATCATACTATAAGGGCCACGCAGGAATGGAGGGATACCGGCAGCAAAGTCCAGATGCTCCATGCCTTCAAGGTCTTCCTTGGTGTAAACGGGCTGAATGTCAATCTGCTCGGGAGTTCTCCAGTTGGCAGTAATACCAGCCTCCTTTTGCCATTCCTGGCCATTCTTTGCGGCGATACCGCTAAAGATGTCTATATTGCTAAATGATTTACGTGCCATAATCTTAGATTCCGAGTTTAACGTTATACTCCTTCAAGGTCTTCAGCTGATCAACCTTGACGTGGATAAAGTTCTCAATGCCTGCTGCCTTCAAATCCTCGGCACAGGCAGGAGCACCTGCCACCACAAACATGGCGCGGCCGTTGAGATACTGGAAGGCGGGGATGGCATACTCTGCATACTCATCATCGCTTGAGCAGATAACTACGATGTCGGCACCAGCCTCCAGAGCCTTGTCTACACCTTCCTCCACGGTGGCAAAGCCAAGGTTGTCTATCACCTTGTAGCCGGCTGCTGCCAGGAAGTTGCAAGAGAACTGGGCGCGTGCCTGACGCATGGCCAGATTGCCGATGGTGAGCATAAAGGCTACAGGTACCTTGGTGGCCTTTTCGGTGGTGAGACGCAGACTCTCGAAGTCGCTTGCCAGTCGGCTGGGCTTCAGGGCAGCAATCTCACCTTCTTCTGAGCAACAGCAGCAAGTGGGCTTTGGACCCTTGCCTTCGCTCTTCTCTGTGAAGTTGGGGAACTGGTTGGTACCAAGCAGGAACTCCTTACGCTTGCCGGCGTTGGCATGGCGGGCAGCGTTGGTCTCGTTGATGGCGTTCTGGATGTTGCCAGCCAATGCTTCTTTCAGGAAACCACCCTTCTCCTCCACATCGAGGAAGAGTTTCCATGCCTGTTCAGCCAAGGCTGTAGTGAGGGTCTCCAAGAAGTAGGAACCACCGGCTACGTCAACGATACGGCCAAAGTGGCACTCCTCCTTGAGCAGTAACTGTTGGTTGCGGGCAATACGCTCGGCAAACTCTGTGGGAACTTCGTAGGGCTCGTCGAAGGGTGTCACCACGATGCTCTCCACACCACCCAGAGCCGCACTCATGGCCTCGGTCTGGCTGCGGAGCATGTTTACATAACTGTCAAAGATAGTCTGGTTGTAAGTGGTGGTGATGGCACATACGTGCATCTTGGCACTTTCCTTGCAACTGATGTACTGGCTGACAATCTGTGCCCAAAGCATGCGTGCTGCACGTACTTTGGCAATCTCCATGAAGTAGACGCCATTGATGCCCAGGTTGAACTTGATGTTCTGGGCTGCCAGTTCGGGAGTTACGCCAGCCTCTGTGAGTGCTTCCATGTACTCGTTACCCCATGCCAGGGCATAGCCCAAATCCTGATAGCTGTAGGCACCGGCATTGGTCAGAGTGTAGGCATCTACGGCCACTGCGCGGAATTTGGGGTAGTCGGTCAGGAGCTCCACCAATTCTTTGGCTGAAGCAATGAGGGCTGAACGATCCTTACCGCTGCAGATGATTTTTGCGATAGGATCGAAGTTGATGCTGCCGGCTAAGGCCTTCTTGTCGTAGCCCTTCTCCTCGAAGTAAGCCACAAGAATCTTGGTCAGCTCCACGGTGCGACGCTGGCAGGTCTTGAAGTTCAGCTCTACGCACTCGGCGTGAATCCCCTCAAGCAGAGTGGCAATGTAATCTGCACTCAGTTTGTCGGCGGGGATGAAGAAGCCCAGACTATCCACACCCTTGTTCAGAATGTCCAAGGCCTTCTGGTTGGCCTCCTTAGGACAGTCACACTTGATGTCCTGGCGCACATACCATTCATTGTCGGCGGTTTTGTTACCGCGTACGTAAGGAAACTCGCCGGGAAGGGCGTTCACGGTGGGCAGTTTGTCCACATCTTCCTTCTGATAGAAGGGTTGCATGGAGAATCCTTCATTGGTCCTCCATACCATTTTTTTCTGGAAGTCAGCGCCCTTCAGATCCACTTGGATCTTGTCAAGCCATTCCTGGCGGGAAGGTGCGATGAAATCAGAAAACAGTTTCTGTTTGTTGTTGTCTGCCATATTATTTGTTATAAACAATGTTTGTCTTCTTTTCAAAAAACGTGTAAAGATACAAACTTCTGCCATGTGGGGCAAATTTATTAGGTTGATTCTGCTTAATAAGTATGCATTGAGATAAAATTCTCCTCTAAAAAATACTTTTTATATGGAACTTGCCTAACTTTGCACTCATTATCTGAAGGAGCCCGTTCTCAGGTCCAGAGGATATGGCAGGTGATTGCTTGGCATGGCGAAAATGTTTTATTTTAGGAATATGTTTTGATAACTATGGAATGGTTAGGTAGTCTTTTTACTAGTACCGACAGCGTGGCACATATGGTGTTGCTCTATGCTCTTGTCATCTCTGTGGGCATAGGCCTTGGAAGGCTTAAGGTGGCGGGGATCTCTTTGGGAGTTACGTTTGTGCTGTTTGCAGGTATTGTGGCTGGCCATATTTACAGTCAGCTGGGGGGATCGGGAAGTATCACTTATGCCTGTCCCCCTATGCTCATGAATTTTATCCAGGACTTTGGCCTTATCCTTTTCGTTTATTGTATAGGACTACAGGTGGGACCTGGTTTCTTCGAGAGTTTTCGTGAGGGAGGCATACGGTTGAACCTTTTGGCTACGAGTGTTGTCCTGCTTAATGTGTTGTGTTGTGTGGGCCTGTTCTTCCTGATATTCTGGGATGGTGGTAGCATGAGTCATGGCAGCAACTCCGTAAATCTCTCGATGATGGTGGGCGTGCTCTGCGGAGCAGTAACGAATACCCCAGGTCTTGGTGCTGCCAATGAGGCTTGCAACCAGATATTCGGATCGGCCAACGCACCTGCGATTGCCAATGGTTATGCGTGTGCATATCCTTTGGGAGTGGTTGGTATCATAGGCGCCACTATCGCTTTGCGGTATATCTGTCGTGTAAACCTGCGCCGAGAGCAGGAACAGGTGGAGGCTGAGCATGCGGCAAACCCACATATGACGCCCCATAAGATGACCCTCGAGGCCACCAACAAGGCACTTGACGGACGTACCGTTCTCCAGATAAGTCAGTTCTTAGGACGAGATTTTGTTATCAGCCGCCTTCTGCATGACGGGCAGGTATCTATTCCCAATCGTGATACCATTATCCGTGCTCATGACAAGATGTTCATCGTGTGTGCTGAGGATGATGCAGAAGCCATCATTGCCTTTATCGGTGAGACCTGTGAGGTGGAGTGGGAGGAACAGCGTGTGGATCTGGTGAGCAAACACATCCTGGTCACTCATCCGAATATGAACGGCAAGACCTTTGGATCGTTGCATTTCAGTTCCATGTATGGCGTGAATGTAACGCGCATCCGTCGTTCGGGCATGAACCTTTATGCTGACCGTAATCTGCGTATGCAGGTAGGTGACAAGATTGTAGTGGTGGGCCCTGAGGATGCTGTTGACCGTGTGGCTGCCTTGATGGGTAATTCCGTGAAAAGTCTTGATCATCCCAATCTCTCCACTATCTTTGTGGGAATTGTCATGGGTATTATACTCGGAGCTTTGCCCATTGCTTTGCCAGGTGTGCCTACTCCAGTCAAACTGGGTTTGGCTGGCGGTCCTCTGATTGTGGCCATCCTGATAGGCCGCTTCGGATACCGAGCCAAACTGGTTGCTTATACCACCACCAGCGCCAATCTGATGTTGCGTGAGATTGGACTGGTACTTTTCCTGGCGAGTGTAGGTATCAAGGCTGGAGCTACCTTTGCCGATACGGTGCTCAAGGGAGATGGACTGACTTATGTGTGGTGTGGATTCCTGATTACCGTCATCCCCTTGCTCCTGGTGGGTATGGTGGCACGCCTGAAGTATAAGATTAACTACTTCACCCTGATGGGTATGATTGCCGGTAGTACTACCGATCCCCCTGCATTGGCGTTCGCCAATCAGACCGCAGGCAACGACGAGCCTTCGGTGGCTTATTCCACAGTATATCCCTTGTGTATGTTCCTGCGAA
>JBJEKL010000030.1:0-4939 GCA_051878615.1 Bacteroidaceae bacterium
AACAGACCACACTGTGATAAAGGAAAGCGGACACCGGCCCGCTGTTTGTGCCGGGAATATAGGGGCAATGAATAAATGAGAGCCCTGTAAAATAACAAGAAAATGAAATTATCAAAAAGAATTTTCAAGACGAAAACAAACCAGAGATGTAACCTTCATCAGCTAGGAGCAAATATGAGTGCTCTTGACAAGTCGTTTTTGCAGATGTTGGTAGGTGGAGGAACCAAGTACTTTTTCGATGAACATGGAAATATCACGGGCACGGAGACGATTGCTGGTGCAGATGACGTGATCAATGTTAACGGCAATAATATGAGTTTATCTGGAAGCATGGGACTTAAGGAGCCAGCAGAAGGTGGGCAGCAGAGCGGTGTGACATTTACAGGAAGTGCACTTAGTCCGGAGGTCTTTAAATTTCTGGCAGACAATACTGATGTTGAATGGGGATATTGTTTCAAAAAGGGCGAGTCTGGTGGTTTCCTGACTACTTCTAATAGTAAACATAGTGTTGACATACCAGATGAGGCAAATGCATCGAAAACCGGTTATGACTCATTTATGCACAATCATTCACAGACATCTGCTGAAACAGGACTAACAGAGAATCAAGTTAATGAATATAATTCTCATCCGAGTCAAGCAGACAAGGATCGGATGGAAATGCTCGGCTATGCCTCAGGAATAATATACAATGAAGGTAATGATACCCTTACTGAATACAATAGTAATACCAAGACACAAGAAACTTTAGCCAAAGAAAACCAATGGGAAATAACAGAAAACAATTAGGATGGGCTTTCGTTTTTGCCCTTTCCTGCATGAATGTGTTTGCCCAGGATGGCATAAACGAGAATCGCTTGCCCAAAAAGCATTTCGAAAAGCAATGGGATCGCTATGAGAAAGCTATTTCGAGTGGAAGAAACAGCTTTATAAGCTATCATTTCCGTGACACCGTGTCGATTGACGAGATGGTGGAAGCCTTCCGTGCAAACAAGGACAAACACTACTCCTCCTCTCCGTATACCGGTCACGACTCCATCGTCCATGGCATCTTTGGTCCCTATGTGATGCTCAACTCTCCTCTCAAAAACTGCCCCGTGAAGGAAGCACAGACAATGCGCGGTGTGTGGGTGTGGGGTCCATCTGGAATCACACCTTCCGGTGTGCAGGACCCGCAGGGAAACATGCGGCCCGAAATAATGGAAAAGGTGGAGAAGAAACCGAAAGACTGGAGGAAGGGTGACTATGTGCTGTTGCGCAATCCGATGCACTACATGGGATATGTGGTTTCGCCCTGTGCCGTGGTACAAACGCGCGACGAAAACCGCTTGGTGGGCAGCACCCCTACCATCCAACGGCCTGCGGACTTCTTCTCCTCGCAGGGCAGCCGTAGTCTCGACGGGGAATGGGACAGCGGAATAAAAGGTGGAGGCGAAGTATTCGGGAAATACCTTACCTTCTATGGAGCGTATAATCCATGCAGAAACTCCACCGAAAAAGCGTTCTCGGTGCTGCTCTACCAGAAACCCGAAAGCAGTAGCACAAAAAAAGAGTACACCCTGGAACTGCTTGAGCCGGAAAACCCCGATGAAAAGACAGAAGAAGCCTTCAAGGTGTTGAAGAACTTTGTGGAGCATCTGCAATACAACGCATTCAATCCGCTCTACACCACCGATTACAGACTTTTCCTGGGCCGCTACTACCGCGTGACCGTGAACAAATGCGGATGGCTGGTGGAGGACTACATGACCATAAATAGATAACATCCAGAAAATGATTTGAAGAGTGATCCCAGATAATATTCTTTCGATTGCTGACTATTGCTTGCTTAATTCCTGCACCGACATGCACGGGAGCAGATGCGAGACGGCTCTGGCCCTGCTGTTTGCCGGACAAGGAAATCCCAGGATTGAGAAAAAGGCCAAGCGGATTTTCGAGCAGGAATTAAGCAAGGCACTTGGTGATGACAGGCTGACGGCACTGTTGCATACCGGGCTTCTCATCAACGGGGGAATCCTGGAACATAGTTATATTGGTGTGATGTCGCAACATGTCATGGAGGTACACAATATGTTGAGAAACGCAGCAATACACAAGGGCATAGAGGAGAGGCAACTCTGCCATCTGCTATTTTCTTTTCTAGTTCTCTCCCTGTATGAATCGGGGATTGACAAGAAGGAATACCGATTGCTTGACAGAATAGGACAGATTCTCCGTGAGAAACTTTTCTCGTCTGGGGACTTTGTAACCACACCCATAACAAGGTTGTGTAACCTGTATATGGTCACATCAAGACTGAACTTCTGCACCCAGTGCTGTGAAGGAATGGCGCAGGATGTCCTGTCCCTACACCGGTCTTGCAAGATGATGATGGATGCCTCGATGTCGACGGTGGTCAAGGACTGTCTGGGGGCAGGGGGAACTAGCAATGAAATGAACGTGTGTGACTATCAATTCAAGCACATTATGACTGTAAGAGAAATGACAGACTGCGTTCTGTGTGGACTGGTTGATAGGAGGATGGCACTTGTGGAGAAATTCCTGTCCAAGGATTTTCTTACAGAAAACTATCTGTCTGCCATCCTTCCAAGAAACGAGCTCCGCTTCAGCCTTTCACACGGTATATCCAGAATCCTGATGACCTACGCACTGGCCTCGGAAGCAATCCTAGACAGAAAGAACTCATCCGATAAAACCGCTATGTACCTTTTGGCTATATGAGCAAGATATCCATTTACCTGATTTCTGTTGACATCCATGGATACTTCAACGGCGTGGGCCGCCACATCCAGGTGTTTATGAACGACTTGGGAAACCATACCAATGTCGAGTGCTATCACCTGTCCTTCACACAGGATCCATCCTTGCTTTCGCTCAGGGAAACCCGCATCAACAAGAGGTGCATGCGGGTAGCCATACCCCTGCCCGTGAAATACGGGGTATTGTTGAAGGATTCAGAGGCTCTGCACGCATACAATCAAGAGGTCTGTGAACTTACGAGGAGATATTTTGCAAACAAGAGACGACGTATTCTGCATGTGCACACGCTGAACATGATGCCTTTTGCTCTGCTCCTCAAGTCGAAGATAAGGTGCAAGATTGTATCTCACATACATTGTCTGCCATGGAAGTACAATCTGGCCTTTAATCCAAAGGTCTTTGGAAACCAATTTGAGATAGCGGCGCAACATAACGAGAATGAGGACAGAAGCCAGCTGTTCAGCGTTTTGGGTGAGAAGGATACCTATAATAAGTCTGACCGCATCATTTGCGTGGCAGACTGTGGCAGGGAGTTCGTGAAGTATATGCAGGGTGCAGATGCTCCATTTATAGATTTGATTCCCAATGGAATACGTGATACCTTTGATGCCATAAAAGTGGAGCGTGGCAATGGACCCGACAGACCGTTTGTGATTTTTTTTGCAGGCGGAGGAGCAAAGGGAAAAGGGCTGGATTTATTGCTGGACGGTGTGAGCATGCTTCCAACCAGAACAAGAAAGCTTGTTGAAGTCCATGTGGCGGGAATATGCAGTGCCTCGCAGCAGTCGTATTATAAAAAGCGTTACCCAAATACAAGAGTTGTCTTTTTGGGACTGCTTAACCAATGGGAGTTGGAGGAAGCCTATTATAGGGCGGATTTGGGGGCCATTATGTCTCTGCACGAACAGTGCAGCTATACGGCTATAGAAATGATGATGCATCAGCTGCCGATAATCTCAACCGATGCAGATGGTTTGGGCGAAATGTTCCAGGACGGTAAGAACGCATCGGTGGTACCAGTGGAATATAATAAGGGAAGAAAAGTGCTGTATACAGACAAGAACATTCTGGCACAGAAGTTAATATCACTTATTCACAGCCCCCGTATGCGGGAGAAAATAGGCAGAAAGGGGAGGGCAACATTTCTGGAACACTATACCGCGCAAGACATGTCCAATAAGATAATAAATTTGTATGAAGACATCATTTGACATGAACAATGGCATTTCTGTTGTGATGCCCGTCTATAATGGAGGAAAAACTATTCTTTATGCCGTGGAGAGCATACTCAGACAGCGTTTTCGGAATCTGGAACTTATCATAGTGGATGACGGGTCTTCCGATGACACGTGTAGGATTATATCAGACATTCCAGACAATAGGATAAGGCTTCTCCGTCACGAACATGACTATATCAAGTCCCTGAATACAGGTATTCATGCTGCCAGAGGAAAATATATTGCCAGAATGGATGCAGATGACTACATGCATCCCGACAGGTTGCTGTTTCAATGGCATTTCATGGAACAGCATCAGAATATTGATGTCTGCAGCACATGGATGCAGACCTATGGTCTTTCCTATACGGTCATTTCAAATGTTTCCGGCAGGTTGTACAATATCCTGTACAGGCTACTTTCCGGGAATGTCATCTGCCACCCCACCGTTCTCATGAGAAGGGACAGAATTCTGGAAAACGGGTTGTCCTACGAGGACTATCCCATGGCCGAAGATTACAAACTATGGTTTGAGGCTGCCAAGAAGGGGCTCACATTCTATGTAATCCCTCTTGTACTGCACTACTATCAACAGTCCAGGACTCAGCAGAGCTACAAACATTTCAACGTCCAGAAAAATACATCAGAAAAAATCAGAATGGAAATATTGGAATACATCATGGGAAAACAGTCTTCGAAATGCCTGAGAAAATTCCTCGAAGATGCTATACGGATGCATAAAGAGGGTCTCATGACACTGGAAGAGGTGGTCAAACTATTCCTTGCACATTCTTCTCTTTAGCCCTATATTTAACAATATAAATCTATGAATACAACCCGTGTCCTATATGGAATGGGCAGTCATGCCCTGACTCTGATGTTTTTGTTCACCACAGTCCAGCCACAGGCCTCCGCCCGTGTCCTGACACTGGAGGAGGCACTGGAGAAGGCGGTACTCACCA
>JBJEKL010000031.1:0-4927 GCA_051878615.1 Bacteroidaceae bacterium
GCTATACCATGAGTAGCCGGGGGCAACGCCCTCGGATCACAGAGCGTCCTCTCACACACCCTGCTGCCTGGAGGGCAGTACCTATCACGTGGGGATTTCATGTCCTCTGGCGTACTGCCCTCCAGGCAGGTGGTGGGGTGTTTGGTCCTGTCCGGGCACACCTTCACTTCGTTTCGGTGTACCCGGTTACTGATGGTAGTGCCTTCCAGGCACCGGAGTGGTACCACATCCCACAGGTGTCCCGAGGACATGTAGCCTGGAGGGCTATACCATAAGTAACCGGGGGCAACGCCCTCGGATCACAGAGCATCCTCTCTCCCCACATCTGCCTGGAGGGCAGTACCTATCACGTGGGGATTTCATGTCCTCTGGCGTACTGCCCTCCAGGCAGCGTGTGTTACATAGCCAAAGACAGTCACTCGTGATGTCTGTGGGTTTGTGATGTCATGCGAAGCAGGACATGGTGGGTATGGCAGAGGGCTGCTGCCAAGACGGGTCTTGAGCAGAGTCC
Organism: Bacteroidaceae bacterium; assembly: GCA_051878615.1. Classification (GTDB taxonomy): domain Bacteria; phylum Bacteroidota; class Bacteroidia; order Bacteroidales; family Bacteroidaceae; genus Physcousia. Next base: position 512 of record JBJEKL010000031.1, read on the forward strand.
TGTGCCAGAGTCGCCAAGGCTGGAGGTCTCACAGGACCACAGACATCTCGCAGGGAAATCCGTTTAATCCGTCCTATCCGTTAAAATCCGTGTTTAGAGAAAACTATCTTATGTTATACTCCCGGGAGGCATCAGGCGAAGGAAACCGTTTGTGGCTCTGAAGGGGTTTGTTTCGTTCTATTCTTCCCACCACAAGGCCGGTTCGTTCAATCTGTTGTATTTGTATAAAATCCGGGTTTTAGGAAAAACCACAAAAATGCAAATCATGTCCTTGAGATAAATAATCCGTTCTTCCTCTTGAAATTGGTTCGATGAAATCCCCGATGAAATCGTTTCTTCTGATGAAATAGCGGTAATTTCGTGCTCTTTTACCAAAAGTAACATGCTCGTATGCGCGTACGCACTACCTTTGCAGTTTGAAATATTAAACCGACGTTATCATCACAATGAGGAAACTTTATCTTCTGCCTCTTGTTGCAGTATGGCTCATGGCCTCCTGCATACAGGACGAGCCCATGAACACAGAGTGTGACATCGAGATGGTTTCTCTCCATCTGGAGACGCCCACCGAGATGTTCTATCATGATTATGACACCCTGCAGGTTGTCTCATCCACCACCGACAGCATCCGTTTCACGGCACGTAGCTATGTTCAGGTGAACCGCTTGCCTCTGTCCTTGCGTGTCACGGAGAAGGCTACGGCTTATCTTGTACAGGAAGACGGTACGCAGAGTCCTTTCCGCAATGGTACGCTTGTGGATTTTTCCGAAGGCAGGTCGGTAACCATCCGTGTGGTGAGTGAGGACAAGGTCTGGAGCCGGCTCTACAGCATCGCTGTGGTGAACGATGTGCCCAGCGAGGGAGACATGTTCTTTGACTTCGAAACCTATGCGCTGGATGCCAGCGGCAAGTATTACGTATGGACCGCTACCGACCCCAATGCCGTGAATGGCCTGTTTGCTTCCGGTGATCCTACATGGAAGAATGGCAATCCCGGTTTCAAGCTCAGCAAGTCCTCTGCCAAGCCTATGGATTATCCTACGGTACCTCTTGTGGGAGAAGGCCCCGATGGTTCGGCATGTCTGAAGTTGGAGACCAAGGACACAGGTGCTTTCGGTAACATGGTGGACATGCGCATGGCTGCCGGCAGTATGTTCGTGGGTGATTTCGATGTGGCCAATGCCCTCAAGGACGCCCGCAAGGCCACTCGCTTCGGTTTGCCTTTCAAGCATAAGCCCGTCCGTTTCTCCTGCTGGCTGAAGTTCGAATCCAGCGAGAATTTCTTCCAGGACCGTAAGGGCAAGCCTGTGGAGGGAGTTGTCGACGAGCCCGATGCCTATATCGTGGTGTACCGCAACCAGGATGAGGAAGGCCATGTGGTGCAGCTCGACGGAGACGATGTGCTCACCAGTCCCTATATCGTGGGTGTGGCCCGTTTGCCCCATCATTACAACAATCCCGAGGCTACCCTTCCCTATAATGGTGAGGGTGATCTGGAGAGCAACGACCCCATTCATGGCGTGACAGCTGAGTGGCGCGAGTATGTGATGGACGTGCACTATCATCAGGAGATAGATCCCGAGATACTTGCCAACAACGGCTACAGCATGGTCATCGGCTTTGCGTGCAGCTGGCAGGGTGCCTATTTCCGTGGCTCCATCGGTACCAAGCTCTATATCGACAACGTGAAGGTCGTGTGTGAGCAGTAATCATCAGTAACTATTTCAGAAGACAAATGAGTAAGATGCAATTCACAAAATATCTGTTTGCTGCAGTTCTGGGTCTGGGTGCCCTTGCTGCCAATGCCAAGGAGGACAGTTGGAACAAGTGGGCTCCCACCGACCGGGAGAACGGGATGGGACTTATCGTCCGTGCCGGTTACACCATAGGCGGCACCAGTCCTCTGCCTCTGCCTGCCGAGGTGCGCAGTATCAATGCTTTCAAGCCCAAGGGCGGTGCCACGATAGGTGTGGATGGGTACAAGATGTTCACACGTCGCTGGGGACTTACGCTCGGTTGGCACTTCTTCTATGAGGGCTTCCACACCAAGGCCGAGGTGAAGAACTACCGTATGTCTCTCACCATGGACGGCAACACCCTGTCGGGTTACTTCACAGGTACCGACATCACCAATACCGACATGTGGGGCATGACCTTCCCCCTCACGGTCACCTTTGCCATCTCTCCTCGCTGGAACGTGAGTGCAGGTCCCTATTTCAGTACCTACTTCCATCAGGATTTCTCGGGCAAGGTGTACGATAACAGGGACGGCATCGGCTATCTGCGTGTGGATACACCTACAGGCGAGAAGATCAATATGGACCGCAGCAATCCTGCCACCTATGATTTCAGCGAACACATGATGCAGTGGAACGGTGGTGTGGAACTCTGTTTCGACTGGAAGGCCATGAAGCACATGAATGTGTTCGGCAAGGTCGACTGGGGCCTGTCCAACATCTGGGAGAGTGACTTCGAGGCGGTGGCCTTCAAGATGTATCCCCTCTATGCCACCTTCGGCGTGGCCTACAGATACTGATGTGCAGGAGATTGAGGACGAGGAAAACGAATGGGAATAAACTTAAACAAATTTAAGGATATGAAGAAATTTCTACTTATGATGCTGGCTCTCTGCCTGATGCCTGTGATGGGTATGGCCGAGACGAAGGAGTACACAGACAATCTGGTGGTGACCATCAACGGTCAGACATCGGATTCTCAACAGGCAAAGGTTAATCTTGTGGACAACGGTGACGGAACCTATGGTTTTGTGCTCAAGAACTTCGTATTATGGATGGAAGGCGAGCCTATGCCAGTGGGTAATATAGAGTTGAGCGGTATGACGTTGACCGACGAGGGTTCTTATCGTACGTTTGTTCATACGCAGAATATCACGATAGCAGCTGGAGATGAGGGTTTCCAGATGGAGGTTGGAGGTGAACTCTACACTCTTACGGAAGAAGATTGGGCAGGACCTCTATTGGGTGAAATTCCTGTTTCCCTGAATGGAAAGGCAAATGACGAGAAGATGTTCGTTGGCATCGAAATCTGGTTTGAGCCGTTGCAGCAGAATATCCATGTGGAGTTTGGAAGCGATGACTTTAGCAATGTCGTTACAGAGACCAAGACCTATACAGACAATCTGGTGGTGACCATCAACGGTCAGACATCAGACCCTCAACAGGCAAAGGTTGATCTTGTGGACAACGGTGACGGAACCTATGGTTTTGTGCTCAAGAACTTCGTATTATGGATGGAAGGCGAGCCTATGCCAGTGGGTAATATAGAGTTGAGCGGTATGACGTTGACCGACGAGGGTTCTTATCGTACGTTTGTTCATACGCAGAATATCACGATAGCAGCTGGAGATGAGGGTTTCCAGATGGAGGTTGGAGGTGAACTCTACACTCTTACGGAAGAAGATTGGGCAGGACCTCTATTGGGTGAAATTCCTGTTTCCCTGAATGGAAAGGCAAATGACGAGAAGATGTTCGTTGGCATCGAAATCTGGTTTGAGCCGTTGCAGCAGAATATCCATGTGGAGTTTGGAAGCGAAGATAACTTTGTGGTTGCTCCTCCAACCTATACGCTGACCTTCATGGTGGAGGGTGATACCATCAAGACTGTTGAACTGGAGGAAGGTGCTGCTATCGAATATCCCGAAGTAGAGGCTCGCAAGGGTTACTCCTTTGCTTGGGACAAGGACATGACCGTGATGCCTGCCGAAGCTACCACCATCACGGGTGCTTATACACCCATCACCTATACACTCACCTTCGTGGTGGAGGGCGAGACCGTTAAGACAGTAGAACTCATGGAGGATGATGCCATCGAGTATCCCGAGGTAGAGGCTCGTGAGGGTTATACCTTCGCATGGGACAAGGACCTGACTGCAATGCCTGCCGAGGAGACTACCGTCACCGGTGTCTATACCGCTAATATATATAAGGTAATATATATGGATGGCGAGACCGTCATCGCCTCTTATGAGGTGGCTTATGGCGAGGCCCTGCCCGAGGCTCCCTCCTACAACCGCAAGGATGACCTGGAGTACACCTATACCTTCGAGGGCTGGCAGGGTGACACTTTCACCACCATGCCGGCACATGATGTGGTTTATACGGCCATCATCAAGTCCACGCCCACAAGCATCGATGGCATCCTGGCTGCTGACGGCAAGGTGAAGGTCTATGACCTGCAGGGTCGCCGCGTGGAGCGTCCTGCCAAGGGCATCTATGTGATCAATGGCAAGAAGGTGATGGTCAAGTAAGGTCATCATGTGATACATACACACACAGGGGGCTTGCCTTGAGGAGGTATAGCCTCCTGTGTCTTTTTATCTTCTTCTTTTAACACGGATTTTTACGGATAGGACGGATTAAACGGATGACTCCTTGCGGAGACTTGCCTCCTTTCCCC
>JBJEKL010000032.1:0-4811 GCA_051878615.1 Bacteroidaceae bacterium
GCGGATTCGTTATAATTATAGCGGATTCCGTCGAAATTCGACGAAAATCATTGAGGAAACCGACCAGAAAAGTCTTAATCCGACAAATTACGACCTTCTTTACGACCCAGTACGACCCTTTATGACCGAAACACATCGTAATTCGACCCAATTACGCCATAATGATAAAGTTTCAATGAGAACCGTCATAAGTTGGCAAAAACAAAAAGGAACTCAAAGAAAACAAGAGATATGTTATTCGAAAACAATATCAGAGAACTCAGAGACGAGCAAGGTTTGTTGCAACGCCAGCTGGCAGCTGCATTAGAGAGTGATACCCCCATGTTCAGTAAGATTGAGCGTGGAGACAGACGAGCCAAATGAGAGCAAATGAGAGCAAGTAATCAAACTTGCAGAATTACTGCATCAAAATGAAAACGAGATGCTGATGCTATGGTTCGCCGACAAAGTGATAGATGCTGTAGGGGATGAACATGACCAAATCCTGAAACGCCATGCCATAGAGATGGCACAAAAGACAATCATGTAAGACTACGATTATGGATGCTGACACCATCATGAGAAGATTGCACGAGTTGGAGGAGGAGAACAAACGGTTGAAGTCTCTTCTTGCCGAACATGGCATACCGTTTGAGGCGTGTGCTCATGACGGTAACATTGCTGCGGCCCGGTCTTCAAAGCTAACGTCCTCTTCCGTAAGCCTTTCTTTGCAGGAAAAAGTCGGGTTGTTCCAAAGCCTATTCAAGGGACGTGAGGATGTGTTTGCCAGAAGATGGTATAGCGATACGACTAAGAAATCTGGCTATCAGCCTGTATGCGAGCGGGAATGGAACCGAGAATTCTGCGACAAGCGTAAATACAAATGTTCCGAATGTCCCAACCGGAAGTTCGCTCCATTATCATACGAACATGTCTTCAACCACCTTGCAGGTAAGGATGCCTATGGTCGTGACGTAGTTGGCTTATATCCGATATTGAGTGATAACACCTGCTATTTCCTCTGCACCGATTTCGATGACAAGAGTTGTGGGCATGGGTATCAGAAAGATGTGCTTGCCTTTACAGGCGTGTGCAAGGAATGGGGAGTCCCCTGTTACATTGAGCGGTCACGCTCCGGCAATGGGGCACATGTATGGGTCTGCTTTGACACTGCCATAGCAGCCATAAAGGCAAGAAGACTGGGAAAATCGATTCTGGCGGAAGCCATGAATAAGGACGTGCATCTTTCCTTCAAGTCGTACGACAGGTTTTTCCCGAACCAAGACACCTTGCCCGATGGCGGATTGGGAAATCTCGTGGCACTACCCCTACAAGGACAGGCACGAAGAAACGGCAACAGCGTCTTTGTAGATGAAAGTTTCCAGCCCTATCCCGACCAATGGGCATTCCTTCTCAGCATCCAGAAACTGTCAGAGGCAACCGTTGATGACATTCTGCAGAAACACGCCCCGACGTTGGGTGAGTTGACAAAAAGCTGCGAGGGAAAACCATGGGAAACTCCTAAGCCAGAGACTATGGACCAATCAGATTTTCCGCCAAATATCACCTTGACAAGGGCTAACATGCTGTACATTCCTTTGGCGTGTCTGTCGGCAAAGGTCGTCAACTATTTCAAGCGAATGGCGGCTTTCCATAATCCGGAGTTTTATGCCAAACAAGGTATGCGGCTGTCAACCTATGATGTTCCGCGTATCATTTCGTGCTCAGAACTGACAGACGATTATCTTGCCCTGCCCCGTGGTTGTGAGGATGAGGTGGTGGAGCTGCTTAAGGCTAACAATGTGGAATACTTCATAGACGACAAGACCTGTCATGGGCGAACCATCCATGTAACATTCAAAGGTGAACTTCGTGAAGAGCAACAACGGGCCATGTCCTCTATGTTTCCTCATCCTGTTGGCACACTGTCTGCCACAACAGCTTTTGGGAAAACCGTGTTTGCCATTGCCATGATTGCCCAAAGAAAAGTGAATACGTTGATATTGGTGCACAGGAAATCGCTGCTCGACCAGTGGAAGAAGCATTTGAACGATTTTTTGGAAATCAACGAAGATATTACGAATCATTCAAAACGAAGGACGAAGCATCTTTCACCCATAGGAGAACTGTGCTCGGGAAAGGAAGCTCTGCATGGAATGATTGACATTGCCTTGATACAATCATGTTTGGAAAACAACGAGGTCAAACCTTTTGTTAGAGACTACGGCATGGTGATTGTCGACGAATGTCATCATGTCTCATCTGTGAACTTTGAACGAGTACTGAAACAGGCAAACGCTCGTTACGTTTATGGCCTTACGGCTACTCCAATACGCAAGGACGGACATCAGCCCATCATCTTTATGCAATGTGGAAAGATACGATATACTGCGGATGCTAAAAGTCAAATGAACAGACAAAGTTTCGTCCGTACCCTAATACCACGTTTCACATCCTTCCGTAACGTCTCGTCTGATTCCCAAACATACACTCAAACCATTGAGGCTTTGTCCACGGATGATGTGAGAAACAGGCTCATCGCCCGCGATGTGAAAACGGTCATTGCAGAAGGACGGACTCCTATCATCCTCACCAGTTTGACATCCCATGTGAGAATGCTGGCGGAACTGTTGCGGCCTCATGCAACACATGTAGTCAGTCTTGTCGGCGCAGACTCTGCCAAAGAAAAGAAGTTGGCAATGGAGAAACTGGGAATAATTCCCGCTTCAGAATCTTTGGTCATAGTTGCCACAGGCAACTACATCGGTGAAGGCTTTGACTATCCCAGACTTGACACACTGTTTCTTGCGCTACCCATTTCATGGAAAGGCAATATAACCCAGTATGCAGGCAGACTGCATCGGGATTACGAGGGAAAGAAGGAGGTGCGCATCTATGACTATGTTGACATACGCGTCCCCCTCTGCGATTCCATGTATCGCAAGCGATTGAGAGGGTACGCGTCTGTGGGTTATGGTGTCCCTAAACCAACAGAAGGAAACAGCGTGTCAAAGCCAGAATTGATCTATGATGGCCAGACTTTTTCCGAACCATTCCGTCAAGACCTGTTTGCAGCCAAACATAGCATAGTCATCTCCTGTCAGAAAATCAAGTACAAATACACCCCTCGATTACTATATCTGTTACGAGAACTCATGACCCATGGCATTGAAGTCGTTGTTTGGAGCAAGGGCCAAGGTTATAGCGAGAATGAACTTCGGGCGAATGGCATAGAAGTACGGTGCAACGAAGGACTGTCAGTGCAATGCACAATCATTGATAAATCCATAGTCTGGTACGGCAATATCAACTTCTTTGGATATAACACAGAAAAGAATGACGTGATGAGAATTGTTGATTCATCCATAGCCAATGACTTACTGAGTATCATCGCATGAGACGGCAACAAGGCCACAGCGGCTTTCACACCCAAAAAGTTTTACATACATTTGTAGCCGGAATCCGAAACACCTGAAACGCCTTCAAGAATGAGACCGTCAACCGATTGAATACTGAAGGTGTAATTCGTCGTGTGTGAGGTGACTATGGAGTTTATTGGGGAATCATTGCGCGAGGGAGCCATCTGTCCTCTCACAAATCAGGCCGGACTCACGTTGCGCCCAATGAACCCCAACGATGCTGCGTTAACGGAGGGCAGACAAAAGCCTGCCTAAACAATGACGATTCCATTTTCAGCAGTTTACAACGAAAAATAACAGCATGAGACATGGACAAGAAAGAATTAAAAGAAAGAGAGGCCAAGATCATTGAACTTGCCGTAGCTTTCTGTCATGAGAAGTTAGACGAGGAATGTGCAAGCCTTTGCACGCAACTCATACAAAAGCTTGGCAGGAAACGCTCTTGTCCTCTACAGTCAGGAAGACTGGAGATATGGGCTGCAGCTGCAGTTTACACCATATGCAGCATAAACTTCATTTTCAGCAAAGACTCACGGCTAAGCCTGTCATCATACGACATTTGTGAGTATTTTGGCACGAGTAGCTCAACTACAGCCCAAAAGTCCAAGACGATAAGAGAACTGCTTAAAATCAGTCAAGTGTTCGACCCCAATTTTTCCTTAAAAGAAATAGCGGACCGCAACCCCTTCAACCGTCTCTTTATGAGAAACGGCATCATATTCATGGATTAGAAGGTCTACCCAGATGAGCATGCTTTCTCATGGCATTCAGCCTTGAGACACACGGGCCGGACTACTTCCGGTGCATGAGATACTGTTTTCTGATGCCGGTGTAGTCCGTCAGATACCAGGTGTTTTTGCCCGTCTTCTTTCCTGCGAACCGCTCCCTGTACAGTTCGCCGCCATTTTCGTCGATGACAGTCAGGTCGATATAGAAGTCTATGTTGGCCTCGCTCACGCGGTCGAAGGATGTGACGGCGTATCGGAACAGCTCGCTGATGCTTCCCGAGTCCTTGTGTACGGAATATCCCGTTCCGTCAGCCTTGAAGGTGTGGGTGAAATAGTACTCTCCATGAGGTTCATTGTCGAGTATGCCCATTGATTCGGCATCCCATGTCCCGACCACAAACTTCGCGTAGTCGGTTTCATCGTCGTCGCTACAAGCCGTGAGGTGTAGTGCCAGAAAAAGCGCAATGATGAGTGCGCCAGCCAGTCGGAATGTTCCATGTCAATCGTTGTTTGATGGTTCAACATCATTATTCAATAAAATCTGGTCTCTTTGATTACCAAAGAACCTCTTTGCGGACAAAGGAGAGACGACATTGCGACCTGTCTTGGCCTCCAATTGCTCGCGAGCCACTCGTGCCACATCGCCTCCATCGGCGGCACACCGCTTGTTTTCTTCCAGCGTCTG
>JBJEKL010000033.1:0-19438 GCA_051878615.1 Bacteroidaceae bacterium
TGCAAACGTTTGCAGGGAAGGTTGCAAACATTTGCGTCTAAACCGTGCCAATCATCCGTCCACTAACCTCTATCCTTTGGCGTCCATCTCTCCAGGTAGAATCTGGAGGGATGGACGATGATGACTATGCACGCCTCCACTTCGTCTTGGTGTATGCAGGTTACTCTTGTACTGCCTTTAACTTTGTTGAATCTTGCCTGCACTCTGCTCTCGTTTGCACGAGATTTCAGGTAGCGGAGTGCTATCAGATAAGACAAGTATCTCAAGGACAGGTAGCCTGGAGGGCAGTACCTCAGAGGACATGTTCCTTATTCCCTATGAAATTTTCGTAGAGCCAATTTCCCGGTTAGTTTGTTTTTAACGCAAACATTAGCGTTGAATAATGTATATAGTTCGGAAATTTGAGGGTATGGCAGGCTATGACTGTTTTGGGGATTAACGTTGTTCACCACAGATTACTTTCTCCATGTTTATATCATGTGGTTCGTGTGGTATGTTGTTGAGGTATTGGAAGGGAAAGCAGATGCCCCATCGGTGTACTTGTGGAATATGGGTGAGCAGACGGTCATAATACCCCTTCCCTCTTCCCAGGCGATGTCCTTGTTCGTCAAAGGCCATTCCTGGTATGATCGCCAGGTCGATACGTGCGTATTCCTCCTGAGTGATCTCCTCTCCTTGAGGTTCGCTGATGCCAAAGGTTCCTGTCTGCATCTCTGTTTCTGGCAACCATTCTCTCACCTCTATGCTTTCGGGGCCCGTCACCACAGGCAGATACACCCGTTTCCCCTGGCTGTGTGCTTCCTGCAGTAGAATACTGATGTCCACCTCGTCAGGCAGAGGATGATAGAGTAGTACACTCTTTGCCTTGTTCCATAAGGCAAGGCGGCACACCCTCCTGCATGCTTGCTCCGACCAGTTGTGGAGTTCAGCAGTTGAGTGTGCCGCCTTTTGCTCACGTACCAGGTTACGTAGTTCCTTCTTTGAAGGCATATCCCCTGGTCTTATTTCTTGGCAGTCTTCTTGGCTTTTTTAGCCATCTCTTTATCATATTTCTCCCATAACTTCTTCTTGGTGGTCAACTCCTTCTGTGCCTCTGTGCTTGCTTTTGCAGCGGCAGCGGCATGAGCTTCGTCTTCGGGAGCGGCATATGCGTGGCGGTATCCTTTCTCTACGTTCCAATAGCCACGTGTGAAGTCGGGGAATGCTACGGCTGCACAGTTGTTGTCCATGCTTAGAGTGCCCAGTTCAGCCAGACAGCACCATTCAGCCATGTCATACACATCCATGTCCAGAGGCAGTCCGTTCTGCAGGCAGTACACCAGTCGTGCATCCATGATGAAGTCCATGCCACCATGTCCGCCCACTTCCTTGGCCATCTCCCCGTACTTTTTCAGTATGGGATGCTGATACTTGGCCACCAGGGCATCCTGCTGTTCCTTGCTCATGAAGGCATGTGTGTCCAGTTTGTCCACCTGGGGTACGCCACTCTGCTTGATGGCACCGCCATCCAGGGCAAAACGTTCTTCAGGATATTTTGTGGCATATCCGCTTGTTCCTATGAGTTTGTACAGTCTGTTGTAAGGCTGGTAGGTCATCACGTTGTGCTGTATCTGCACCATCTTGCCATTCTCGGTACGCATCAGGGTTGTTGTTTGGTCACCATTGCGGTATTCGGGACAGTCCTTGCCTGTCTTGTTCTTCACATATTCACGTCCCACCACGCTCTTGGTATCCATAGCCACCAATGTCTTGAATCGGTCACCTCTGTGTATGTCCAGAGCCTGTGCCACGGGTCCAAGGCCATGAGTGGCATACACATCACCGCGATTCTCCATGTTGTATTTCATGCGCCATCCCAGTTTCTCCGGGTCGCTACCGTCCGGGTTCTTCCAGTATGCATCCCAGAAGGGGAGCAGGTTGTGGATATATGCGCCCTCTGCACTGACGATTTCTCCGAATACGCCCTGTTGTGCCATGTTCAGCGCATTCATCTCATACCAGTCATAGCAGCAGTTCTCCAGGATCATGCAATGCTTGCGTGTCTGCTCCGAAATGTTGATGAGTTCCCAGCATTGTTCCAGGTTCATGGCACTGGGCACTTCTATGGCTGTGTGCTTGCCATTCTGCATGGCGCATGCTGCCACAGGGAAATGATGGTCCCAGTCTGTGGCCACATACACCAGGTCTATGTCAGTGCGTTTGCATAGTTCCTCATATCCTTTCTCTCCGCTGTAAATCTCAGCAGGAGGAAGGCCGGCATTACGCAGGTATTTCTGGCATGCTTCTGCCCTTGCTTCTTCATAGTCGCATAGTGCCACTATCTGTACTCCAGGGATATGGCAAAAGCGTCCCACGGCTCCAGGTCCGCGCATGCCCAGTCCCACAAATCCCACTCTTACTGTAGTCATTTTGGGAGCTGTCAGTCCCAAGACATGTTGCTGTCCAGCGGGACGTTCGGGTGTCTCCACCACGATGGTACCTTTGTCCCAATGCCATTTGGTACTCGGACTGAGACTTTGTGCACCTGCTGTCAGGCAGTTGGCGGCTATCAGCAGCATCGCCAATGTAATTCTCTGAAATTGTTTCCTCATGTGTGTCGTAAGTGTTGATAGTTTAGTGGAAATTATTGGCCAAATTTACGACAAAAAACGGATATGTTCTTCTGTATGGGAAAAAATCTAACTCTCAGAGCCTATTAAAATCTGTTAACTTTCAGCGTGGCATGTCTTGTGTACAACATCACAGGCATTGCCCCAATCACTCATTAGATCGTAGGGAACTTTTTCTTGCTTTTTTATGGATTTTGAAATCTAATGACTGATTTGGGATAATACATTCTCCCGATATTTCTTGCCGATGGGAAGCGGCTTTCCGTTTTTGCCCAAGATCACCTCGGAATGTGAAAAACCTGCAATGCGGCAGCGCGGCACAAGATACGAACGGTGGATGCGGATAAATTCTCCTTTCGGCAATTGCCTTTCGACGGCACACAGGGAAATCTTGGAGAGCATGGATGTACCTTCGGCAAAATGCACTCTGACGTAGTTGTCGATAGACTCTATATATAATATGGTATCTACGGGGATGGTTACGTTCTTGTAATCCGATTTCAGGATGATTTGTCGTGTGACAGCCTCTGAGACTTGAAGCAGGTCATGCATGCGAAGCCATTTTTCAGCCTTCTGCATGGCACGGTTGAAACGTTCCTGGAAATAAGGCTTATGCAGAAAATCTACTGCATTTACCTCGAAACCCTCTAATGCGTAATGGGCGTAAGCTGTAGTGAATATCAGACAGCAGGAGGGTGGAAGTTGTCGTGCCAATTCAATACCCGATGTGCCGTTCATTTCGATGTCAAGAAAGACGACATCAGGCATCCATTCGCGAATTCGCCGGATGCCAATACATGGCGAACTATAGGTTTCCAACTTTATGTCTCCCCGTTGTTCGCAATAGCGGCTGATGATACTCAGGGCAATAGGTTCATTGTCTATGGCTATACATTTTATCATGCTCTTCTGGTTTTTAGTTCAAGTCTCACATGGAATATGTGATTTTCCCGGTCGTGTCCGATTTCCAGGCTGTGCCGGTCAGGATAGAGCAGAGACAACCGGCGTCGGCAGTTTTCTATTCCCATCTGTTTGGAGTTCTTTACATTGCGCTCAAACACAGAGTTCTCCACCTCGAAGGAGAGGGTGTCTCCCTGCAGTGTCAGTCGGATGTGGATAAAACAGGGTTCGTTGGACGAAACACCATACTTAAAGGCATTTTCCACAAAAGTAATCAGCAACATGGGCGGTATGGATACGGATTTGTCCGTCACCATACAGGTGAAGTTGACATCTGCATATTCGTTCAGCCGCAACTTTTGGAGGTCGATATACTGGCCGATGTACTCAACTTCCTCTACCAGGGCAATAAACTCATGATTGGCATTATTGTACATATACTTCGTGAGATTGATGAAGCGTTCGAGCATTGCCTCTGTCTTATCGGAATGTGTGATGAGCAATCCGTAAATCGTATTGAGTGTGTTAAAGAGAAAATGCGGATTGATTTGTGCCTTGTAAAGTGCAAGTTCCGCCTTGTTGCGTTCATATTCCGTTTCCTCTCGTGCAAGCCGTTGGCGGAACGCCTCGTTCAGCGTACCTACCGCAAAACAGAAGATTGTCACCACGATGTAGTGAAGCCACACGGCCTGCTTGTTTTGCCGCACTCCCCATATCAGATGAGGGTAGAGTTCGCGATACTGCTTGTGTGCATGATAAAATGGCGAGGATATTTCGTAGGAGGAGAAGAGAAATGTAATGCTCAGTGAAACGGCAATGGCAACCAGTGCGGCCACACGCCGTCTACCGTTCTGGAACAGCCGGGGAATGATATAATACTTATATAGGAAGTAAGTGACATACAGCCATCCGACAAATGAAAGGAAAAACAAGGGATGGGTGCCCCACCACCTCTCCACGGGGAATGCGTATATCATCAGTGGAAGCAGGACGAGGCAGAAAGCCGTGTCTATATAGATCGGAACGTTCTTCATTTTGAAAGGATCAAGCGTGTTGTTTGTCTCTCACACCATCTGTCTTCTGAATTGAATAATCATGATGCAAAGGTACGTTACTTTCTTTTTAAAACAAGTTTTCCTTCTGTATGTTCACTTCCAAAAACGTGGTTTTTATCCCCGAAAAATGGTTTTCTGCCACCACTTTCTTAAAATAGGAATTTCATTTCGTTTCGGATAGGTACTTTTGCAGAAAATATGTCTTATCTGTAGTTGAAATATCATGTGTCGTAAAGTTTTGCTGATTGCTCTTGCAGGATTGGTGGTGGCTTCCTGCAGAAAGGAGACTCCGAATGAAGAAAAGTACGGTTACAGGACTATGACCGTAAAATTGGAGAACCGCACGCTGAAGCAGGAATACACCTCCCGACTTGAAGGGCAGCAGGTGGTAGAGATTCGCCCTCAGGTGAGCGGTCTCATCACACGCATCTGCATCGGCGAGGGAGAGAGGGTCAGAAAAGGTCAGACATTGTTCGTCATTGACCAGGTGCCTTACCGGGCTGCACTTGCCGAGGCCGTAGCCAATGTGAAGAGTGCCGAGGCAAAGCTTGCCACCGCCCGACTCAATCAGGAGAGTGTGAAGATGCTGCGCGAAAAGAATGTGGTGCAGGATTATGACCTCAGTTCTGCCATCAATGAATTGGCGGCTGCCGAAGCCGCTCTGGCACAGGCCCGGGCTCAGGAGGTGAATGCCCGCAACAATCTTTCCTATACCGAGGTGAAGAGTCCTGTGAACGGAGTGGCGGGAATGATAGCCTACCGTGTGGGAGCATTGGTCAACAGCAATATCAGCGAGCCGCTTGTCACCGTGTCGGATGACAGTCGTATGTATGCCTATTTTTCGCTGAATGAGAACCAGATTGCCGGACTGATGGATCAATACGGTTCGCTGGACGAGTTCATGAAGAAGATGGATGATGTGGAATTGCGCATGGCTGGTGGAAGGATGTATGAGGAGGGGGGACGTATCTCTGCTGTCAGCGGTATTGTCACAGTCGGTACGGGTGCGGTAATGCTCCGGGCCGATTTTCCCAATCCGAAAGGCCTGTTGCGTGCCGGAGGCAGTGCCACGGTCATTATTCCAACGCATCTGGTACAGGTAATAGTCATCCCGCAGGGTGCCACTTACGAGTTACAGGACAGGAAGTTCGCCTACAAGGTGGTGGACGGCAAGGCTCAGTCTGCTCCCATTACACTCTATCCGTTGAACAACGGGACGGAATATGTAGTTGAGGAAGGTTTGAAGCCGGGCGACGTGATCATTGCCGAGGGTGCCGGACTGGTGAAAGAGGGGATGGAGGTCTGCCCTCATGACGGGGAGGAGTAAGCCATGAGTATAAAGACATTCATTGACCGGCCGATATTGTCGGGTGTGATTTCTATCGCAATCATCATTGTGGGACTTATTGGATTGAGCCAGTTGCCCATCGAGCGTTTTCCCGACATAGCACCTCCTACAGTACGTGTTTCCGCTACTTATACAGGAGCCAATGCGGAGACTGTGATGAAGAGTGTCATCACACCATTAGAAGAACAGCTGAATGGTGTGGAGAACATGATGTATATGACTTCCACAGCCACCAATACGGGGTCTGCTTCCATCAGTGTCTATTTCAAGCAGGGTACTGACCCGGACATGTCCGTGGTGAACGTGCAGAACCGTGTTGCCTCAGCGCAGGGACTGCTTCCTGCTGAGGTGACAAAGTCGGGAATCACCGTTCGCAAACGCCAAAGCAATTCGCTGAAAGCCATATCGCTCTATTCGCCAGATGATTCGTATGACGCGAACTTCCTGACAAACTACATGAAGATAAACATCGAACCGCGCCTTTCCCGTATTGCCGGTGTGGGCGACGTAAATATCTGGGGAGCCAGTTACTCCATGCGCATATGGCTTGACCCGCTGCGGATGGCGCAGTACGGACTGATGCCCTCAGACATCACGGCGGTGCTGGCTGAACAGAATGTGGAATCCCCTGCGGGTACGCTCGGTGCGGAATCCTCCAATACATTCCAGTATGTACTGAAATACCGGGGACGTTATGAGGAGGAAGAGGACTATGGCAATATGGTCATCAAGTCCCTGCCCGAAGGCGGTGTGTTGCGCCTGAGGGATGTGGCACGCATAGAGATGGGAGCGGAGAACTATGCCATGCTTAGCGAAACAGACGGACATTCCGGGGCCAACTGCATGATGGCGCAGACATCAGGCTCCAATGCCAACGAAATCATCAAGGAGATAGACCGGGTGACAGCCGACATCTCCACCTCACTACCCAAAGGCATGATACTGACTGATATCACAAGCACAAAGGACTTTCTCGACGCCTCCATCGCCAACGTGGTGGAGACTCTGTTCGTCGCCATCTTGCTTGTGGTGCTTGTGGTCTACTTCTTCCTGCACGACCTGCGTGCCACACTCATCCCGTCGCTCGCCATTATCGTGTCGCTTGTGGGCACCTTTGCCTTCCTCTATGCCGTGGGGTTCAGCCTCAATCTGCTTACGCTCTTTGCCCTGGTGCTTGTCATCGGTACAGTGGTCGACGACAGTATAGTGGTGGTGGAGGCGGTGCAGGCACGTTTTGACGAGGGCTATACATCGGCCTATCAGGCCACGGTGGATGCTATGGGCGGACTGACTTCGGCTTTGATTACAACGACGGTCGTCTTCATGGCCGTCTTCATCCCCGTGAGTTTCATGGGTGGAACGACAGGCACGTTCTACACACAGTTTGGTCTTACGATGGCGATATCTGTTGCCATCTCGCTGCTCAATGCCATGACGCTCAGTCCTGCACTTTGCGCACTCATCATGCGTCCCCGTGCAAATAGGGCGAATGGAGAGGAGCCGGGCTTCTCTGACCGCTTCCATTATGCCTTCGACCATTCTTTCCGCCATATTCTTCAGAAGTACATGAGAGGTGTATCATTCTTTTTCCATCACAAGCTGTTTGCTGTAGGCAGCATCGTTGTGGCATGTATCGCTCTCGTGGTACTGATGAATACCACAAAGACCGGACTTGTGCCTCAGGAGGATATGGGGACCATCAACGTGAATGTACAGACGGCTCCAGGCAGCAGCCTCGAGGAGACGGGACGTATCATGGACGAGATAGAAGCGGCCATACGCGATATTCCGCAGATAAAGATATATTCGCGTATTACGGGCAAGGATGCCGTGCATAACCAGTCGGCATCTGCCGGCTCATTCACCATTCGTCTGAAGAACTGGAGCGAGCGCAAGAGGAAGGGTGATGACGTAAACTCTGTAATGAGGGAGATCTATCGCCGGACGGACGGCATACGGGCCGCCACCATCCGGGTTTCTACCAGTCCGATGATTTCGGGTTATGGTATGAGCAATGGCTTCGACCTTTACGTGCAGGACAAGAAAGGCGGCAGTGTGGAGGAACTGCTGAAATATACCAACAGCTTTATTGACGTCCTGAACAGGCGTCCCGAAATATCGCGTGCCTACACTACATTCGCTACCAAATATCCGCAATATATTGTGGAAGTGGATGCGGCCTTGTGCAAGCGTGACGGAGTATCGCCTGCCGACATCCTTAGTACGCTTTCGGGATATGTGGGCGGTAGTTATTCCAGCAATCTCAACCGATTTACCAAACTCTATCGGGTCATGGTGCAGGCAGCTCCCGAATATAGGCTCGACACAGAGGCCCTGAATAATATCTTTGTTCGTAACAGCAATGGGGAGATGTCACTCATATCCCGTTATCTTACTCTTACACGTGTATATGGCTCGGAGAGTCTGTCACGTTTCAACCTTTTCCCCGCTATCAGTGTGTCGGGTGTTCCTGCCGATGGCTACAGTTCCGGACAGGCATTGAAGGCGATAAAGGAAGTTGCGGGATCTACACTGCCCGAGGGTTACGGATATGAATTTGGCGGCATGTCGCGTGAGGAGGCTTCCACAGGCAATACCACCACGATGGTGTTTATCGTCTGTGTCGTCTTCATCTATCTCATTCTGTGTGCTCTTTACGAGAGTGTGATGATACCTTTTGCCGTCATCCTGTCTGTTCCGTTTGGCTTGATGGGAAGTTTCCTGTTCGCCCGCCTGTGGGGACTGGAGAACAACATCTACATGCAGACTGGCCTTATCATGCTTATCGGCCTGTTGGCGAAGACGGCCATCCTGCTGACGGAATATGCCTCCGAACGTCGCCGTCAGGGCATGAGCATCGTCTCTGCTGCCATGTCGGCTGCAAAGGCTCGTCTGCGCCCTATTCTAATGACTTCATTGACGATGATTTTCGGTATGTTGCCTCTGATGTTCGCACACGGAGTGGGTGCTAACGGAAACATGTCTGTAGGTGTGGGCACGGTGGGTGGAATGCTCTTCGGCACGGTGGGCCTGCTCTTCGTGGTCCCGTCTCTGTTCATCATTTTCCAATATTTGCAGGAACGTTTTCGTTTAGCCCAGAGACAATGAACGATTTGGGATTAGGACAAATGCGGGGAAATCTTCTTTGGGATCTGGGTTGCCAGCGTAAAAGAAAATCTGCATTCCTCGCCGTGGAGGGGAAACAAGGGATGAAATCCGACTTTCCTGCCGGCAAAACAAAAGACAATAAGGGCTGAATATTATACGAAAGAGAAATCACGAAATAAATGAAACACAGACATTATTATAATATACTTATATGGTTTGCCGTTTCCGGTCTGCTGGGTAGTTGCGGCATATACACCCGTTATTCATCTCCTGACTTGGATTTTGAGGTCGACAATCTCTATCGGACAACTCTATCCGAGACAGACAGTACCACGATGGCATCGAGATCATGGCGTGAGTTCTTCACCGACCCGCATTTGCAGGCCCTTATTGCCACAGGAGTGGAGCGTAATACAGATCTTGGCATCGCTCGTTTGCAGGTTGAGGAGGCTCTGGGAGTGCTGATGAATGCCCGCTTGTCGTATTTGCCTTCTCTCAGTTTGGTACCGCAGGCTGGTATCAGCCGTTATGACGGTGAGACGAAAAAGACCTACAATCTGGGTGCCTCTGCTTCTTGGGAAGTGGACCTGTTTGGACGTGTGTCCAATGTAAAACGGGGAGCTGTGGCCTCGCTGGAGCAAAGCCGTGCCTATGTTCAGACAGTGCAGACACAACTTGTGGCGACCATTGCTGAAAGTTATTACACGCTGTTGATGCTTGACGAGCAACTTGCCATTACCAACGAAACATTGGCAAACTGGGATGAGACCATAGCCACTTTGGAGGCACTTGCACAGGCTGGCAGGACCAATGATGTGGCAGTACACCAGGCACGGGCCAGCCGCATAGCACTTGAAGCCTCGGTACTGACCATCAGCAAAAGTATCAGCGAAACGGAAAACGCTCTTTCTGCTCTAATGAAGGAACCTGCTCATCCTATCAGTCGGGGTACGCTTGCCGACCAGCATTTTTCTGACGAAGTATCTGTTGGCCTGCCTCTTTTACTTCTTTCCAACCGTCCTGATGTGAGGCAGGCAGAGGCTGCACTTGCCGAGGCCTTCTATGCCACCAATTCTGCCCGTGCTGCATTCTATCCCAATCTGACACTTTCCGGTTCTCTTGGTTGGACGAATAGCGGAGGCGGGACGATACTCAATCCTGGCCAATGGCTCTCTTCCGCCATCGCCTCACTCATTGTACCCTTGTTCAACAAGGCTGCAAATATCAGCAAACTGAAAATAGCCAAGGCCCGACAACAGGAGGCTCTTTTGCTGTTCGAACAATCTTTGCTTGATGCCGGCAATGAGGTTAATGATGCGATTACCGAATGGCAGACCGCCGACGGACGTATCAATCTTGATTGTCAGCAGATAATTGACCTCGAAGCAGCTACTGAAAAGACACGTCTGCTTGTTTGTTACACTTCTGCCAACTATCTCGAGGTGCTCACGGCACAGCAGTCTCTGCTCAATGCACGGCTGACACTGGCACAGGACCGTATTGGCAAGCTGAAGGCTGTTGTCCACCTTTATCATGCCCTTGGTGGAGGTGTGGAATAGTATTGTGAATCGGAATATCCATTTGTTTATGGTATTTATCGGGAAATCCTGAGATTTTTTTTTCGAGCATGCCCGTCGGGTCTGTGGACATTTGACGAGGAATTGTCAGTCCGCAATCGTTATGCGGATTTCTCCATGCATACCCGAAGACTTCTCCTTTGTGTCGGCAATGTTCACGTTGATGTCAGATACGGTTGTCTTTGCCTAAAAAATGTTGGCAGATGATGGAAAAGTGACAATGAGTCATGTTTTCTGACAGGAAAAACGTATCTTTGCATTTTGAACTATGATGAAGAAGAAGGCTCTACTGGGAATGACCCTGGATGAACTGCGGTTACTGACTGCAGAGATGGGGATGCCGGCATTCGCTGCAGGACAGATGGCGCGATGGATATACAAAGGTCATGTGACTGATATAGGGGAGATGACCAATATATCTCAGCGCATGCGTGTGCGGTTGGCTGAACAGTATTCTATAGGTTGCGAACCGCCGGCGGACTGTCAGCGGAGCGTGGACGGAACTGTGAAGTATATGTTCCCCACGGATGATGGTCAGATGGTGGAGACGGTATTCATTCCCGATGGAGAGCGGGCTACACTTTGCGTGAGCAGTCAGGTGGGTTGCCGCATGGGATGCCGATTCTGTATGACAGGCAGACAAGGTTTCCAGGGAAACCTGAGTGTCAAGGATATCCTGAACCAGATTTATTCATTGCCCGAAAGGGATCGTCTGACGAATGTGGTATTTATGGGGCAAGGAGAACCCATGGATAATTATGAGGAGATGCTCAAGGCAATTCGGATATTGACCGCCGAATACGGCTGGGCTTGGAGCCCGAAGCGCATCACGGTATCTACGGTGGGGGTGATGGGAAAGGTGGAGCGTTTCCTGAATGAAAGTGACTGTCATCTGGCAGTAAGTTTACATAACCCATTTCCTGAGGAACGGTTGAGGATGATGCCGGCAGAGAAGGTGTCCCCTCTGACCGATATGTTGGGCTTGCTGAGGAAGAGGGATTGGACACACCAGAGGAGACTGAGCTTTGAGTATATTGTTTTCGGAGGATTGAATGACTCCCCGGCTCATGCACGCGAGCTGGTTCGACTGTTAAGAGGCATGGAGTGTCGGGTGAATCTGATACGGTTCCATGAGATTCCAGACACTCCCTATCATGGTGCCAGCGAGGAGACCATGCTGTGGCTGAGAGGCTATCTCACTCGTTATGGAGTGACTACCACCATCAGAGCCAGTCGCGGACAGGATATCTATGCGGCATGCGGACTGTTGCATGCGCACAGGATAGAAGCAGAAGGGAAGGCGAATTAAAGATACATAAAGGAAATGACAACAGACATGAAATGGATAGGAAGGGCCATGTGCTTGCTCATAGTGCTTCTCCTGATGACAGGATGCACCAAAGAGGCTATTTTACCCAAGGCATGCGGACGCCCTTATGAGGTGCTGGTGGTGCTGGACAAACAGATGTGGGAGGCACCTGCAGGAAGGGCACTCTTTGATATACTGGATACCAATGTGCCTGGACTTCCTCAGGATGAGCGGGCGTTCCGTATATCGCAGGTGGAGCCCAGGCATCTGAGTGACGGTATGAAACTTTTCCGCAACCTGATCATGGTGAACATGGACGAGAGACAGTTCACCCAGACACGCATGCGATTCACAAGGGATAAGTATGCCATAGGCCAAATCGTACTTACCTTCAATACACCAAATGAAGAAAGCTTGAGAGCGTTCTGCAAGGAGCACAGGCAGGAAGTGGTGGACTTCTTGACCAAGACGGAGATGAACCGCCTGATCAAGGAACTGCAGGTGCATCACTCGAAAGTCATCTATGACTTGGCATGGAGTGAGTTTGCCTGCAAACTGTATGCTCCCAAGGAAATCAAGGCTTACAAGAAGGGTACACAGTTCTTTTGGACCAGTAACAATACTGCACAGGGGATGGTGAACATATGTATGTACAGTTATCCCTACGAGGGACCGGAGACCTTCAACAAGGAGTATGTGCTGCAGAAAAGAGACTCGGTGATGAGACTGAATATGCCAGGTGAACACCCAGGAATGTTCATGCAGACCGATACGGCACACACCGAGGTGAAGGCCATAAGCGTGCATGGGAAGTATGCCATGGAGATACGCGGACTATGGATAATGAAGGAAGACAAGATGGAAAACTTGTGGGACAGCATGGGTGGGCCTTTTGTGAGCCATAGCCGACTGGATACGGAAACCAACCGCGTGGTGGTGGTGGAGGGCTTCGTGTATGCACCGGAGAAGATGAAGCGTGGACTGATGAGGAGACTGGAGGGTTCGCTCTATACCTTGCAACTGCCTCAGGAACAGTACGAACTGATAGATACTGGCATTGAGGAAGAGAAAATGGACTCTGCCCATAGGGATAAATGATCCATATATTATATATATATAATAAGGAATAGTAATGGAGAAATACAAGATAGGCATTGTTCCCTGCCAGGCAGGCGATGATGTGATGGCGATGATTATAGCTACCCTGGAGGAACCGCAGATGACAGACCTGCTGGTGCCTGTGCTCTATGCTGACAGAAATCAGCTGGAGCAATTGAGGGCTAATCGGAACTCGGATGCGAGATTCGTTTATCTCACACGTGCCGAGGATGCTCAGGAGGAGTGTGTGTGCGTGGTGGATACCGCCGTCATCTCATCTTCGGGGCCTGCTGGGGAAAAACAGCCTGTGACCGTTTGGATGGATGATCTTCGGAGTGGGGCGATAGATGCCCTGGTGTACGTGGGGGATACAGAGACCTTTGCCTTGCCCGGCAAGGCAAAGGTGACGATATGCCTATCGGATGGGGGCTGTATGGCGTTGCTTGACAGAGACCATCTGACAGAGGATATGGAGCATGTAGTGGCTGTGCTGGAGCGTGACCTGGGCTGTATAAAACCTCGTATGGCGGTAGTGGCAGATACCGACCGTCAGAAGGAGGAGTGGGAGCATAAGGCCGAGGAGATGGGAGCATTCGTGTATGGACCATTTCTTACAGATACATTCTTCGAGGAGGAACAGCATAAGAACTATGATGTGTTGATGGCACTGGATGCGAAATCGGCAAGTAGAGAATTTCGCGATGCAGCACGTACTTGGGTCGTGTGCCTGACAGAGGATGACGGACAGCGGATCGCGCTGTACCCTGCATACAACAGTCATCCAATGGGTGAGGACTCAACGGCCTTTAACATGATGAGTCTCAATCATGCCTTATACTGGGCTTCTGATATCCTTCGTAACAGGAGGAACTATGACGAGGCGCATGAGGCTCCCCTGCAGAAACTCTTCTTCGAAAAGAAGGATGAGCGCAAGGGAAATATCGAGTGAACATAAAGCAGAGGAGGAGAGCATTGAGGTCTTTATACAGAAATCTTTTCTTTGCATTGGGCATCGTGGCGGTACTGCTCATGGTGTACAATATGGATGTCACGTGGGAGGAGGTCGCCGCCGCTGCACGTAGGGCGGGTATATGGCTGCCAGCCTGTCTGCTGCTTTGGCTTGTCATCTATCTGATGAACGCATGGGCTTGGAGTATGATCATACGATTGGGAGTACAAGGGGAGAGTGTGCCGGGGATGGGGTTCTGGCGTACCTTGAAATATACAATTACGGGATATGCGCTCAACTATGTTACACCTGCTGGGGTGTTGGGCGGTGAACCATATCGTATCATGGAACTGAAACCGTTCTTAGGGACGGAGCGGGCTGTAAGTAGCGTACTTCTGAACTCCATGATGCACATCTTCAGTCACTTTTGCTTTTGGGCTTTCAGTATAGTACTTTTCGTACTGACCTATTACTCCCGTATGACATGGGGGGTGGCCTCGCTGCTGTTGTTGTTTTCCCTGTTTGTGGGAGCCGGTATCCACGTGTTCATACGCGCCTACAACAGAGGGGTTGCAGAGAAAAGCATAATATGGCTCACACGTCTGCCTTTGGTGGGGAGTCGACTGGATGACTGGTTGGAGGGCCATCAGGAGATGCTCCGTAATATCGATTGTCAGATAAAGGCGCTCAGGAAGCACAGTCCCCGTACCTTCATGGCAACTTTCTCTCTGGAGTTCTTTGCCCGTGTGCTGGGATGCCTGGAATTGCAGTTTATTCTCTTCGTGTTTACTGATCGGGTGGCGCTCACCGACTGCATCATCATGCAGGGCTTTACCAGTCTGCTGGGCAATATCATATTTTTCATACCTATGCAGGTGGGTGTGCGCGAGGCGGCTATGGCTATCTTTGCCAACTTCTGCCTGTTTAATGGAGCATATGGCGTTTTGACAAGCCTTATAGTGAGAATCAGAGAGATTGTTTGGATATCCATAGGTATGGCTCTGCTGAAGACAGGCAATATGCAGGCTGTGCCACAAAGTCAGTCTAATATCAGTACATTATGAATCATTCGTCCGAATTACAGAATCTGAAGAACAGATATGGAATAGTGGGCAGGGATGAGGCCCTGGATGAGGCTCTGCGTACTGCCGTACAGGTGGCGCCCACGGACCTCTCGGTACTTATACAGGGAGAAAGTGGCGTGGGTAAGGAGGTTATCCCCCGTATCATTCACGATAACAGCCGACGGAAGGGGAAGAAGTATATTGCCATCAACTGCGGCTCCATTCCTGAGGGAACTATAGACAGTGAACTGTTTGGACATGAGAAGGGGGCGTTCACCAGTGCCATCGGAGAGCATGAAGGTTACTTCGGTGCGGCTGACGGAGGTACACTTTTCCTGGATGAGGTGGGTGAACTGCCCATGAGCACTCAGGCTCGGCTCTTGCGTGTGCTGGAGACAGGGGAGTATATACGGGTGGGAAGCAACTCTCCGCGTAAGACCGATGCACGCATCGTGGCTGCAACCAATGTGAACATTCCTCATGCCATCAGAGAGGGGAGATTCCGTGAGGATCTGTATTACCGGCTATGTACCATCAACATTCAGATGCCTCCACTGAGGGACCGTAAATCGGATGTTGTGCTGCTTTTCAAAAAGTTTGCTTTGGATACAGCTGAGAAATACAACATCCCGGAACCCATCAGACTGTCCTCCGATGCCGAGGTGGTGATGCAATGCTATAAATGGCCGGGAAACGTGAGACAACTGCGTAACATCACCGAACAGTTGAGCATCCTCTCACAGGAGCGTCTCATTACCCCGGAGATGCTGGCCAAGCATGGGATTGTGCCCAACTCAGATGAAGATACGTCGATGGTAGCTGTGAGCACGATGAAGCGTTCGGATGCTCATGGGTATGCTCATGAGATGCAGTTTCTGGCAAATGCTGTGCAGGTGCTTACCCAGGAGGTGAATGAACTGAAGCAGAAAGTGAATGCCCTGTCGAATCCTTTGCAGGTTCGGTTGCCTGCACCTGCTACGGGCGATCCTTCCGGACGAGGCCACATGGCGGATACAGCTGCTCCTTTGTCTTATGGCAGATTGACGGGTGTGGAAGCAGAGATACAGACACCAGAGGAGGTTTTGGATGAAGAGACTCTCAACATCAACAATATGGAGAGGCGCAACATCATGAAGGCTCTGCAACGTAACCACTACCGGCGTAAGGCGGCTGCAGACGAGCTGGGAATCAGTGAGCGTACCCTCTACAGAAAGATAAAGGCCTATGGCATTGATGAATAAACATCGGGGATGGCATCCCCTGTGCTGGATGGTCGCTTTGGTGGCATGTGTGCTTCTGGGCGCATGTAAGGTGTCATATAAGTTCAATGGGGCAAGTATTGACTACACCAAGACAAAGACCATCCAGATAGACAACTTCCCCATCAGGAGTGCCTATGTGTGGGCACCTATGCAGAGTATTTTCCAGAACAAGCTGACGGATATCTTTGCCTCGCAGACGAAGTTGAGACAGGTGAAGAAAAACGGAGACTTGCAACTGTCGGGTGAGATTACTGGGTTTGACCAGTACAACAAGGGTATCAGCAGCAGCGGATACAGTAGTCAGGTACAGCTGAAGATGACTGTGAATGTTCGCTTCGTCAACAACAAGAATCATACAGAGGATTTTGAACGACAGTTTACGGCTACCACAGAGTATGACTCTTCGCAACAGCTGACCTCGGTGCAGGAGGAACTCGTGACACAGATGGTGAAGGATATTACCGATCAGATTTTCAATGCGACAGTGGCAAACTGGTGATAACATACAGCATACATGAGGGAGCATATAGTTAGGAATACAAACCAACTCTCCGGAGAAATCCATGCTACAGCAGGGTGACTTCGTGCGGAGAACAGACACAAGACAGATGGCACAGAGACCGCTTATCGATTTTATACGACGGCCCGACAGTATGAACCAGAATGCCGTGAGCCAACTCAAGGAACAGATAGAGGAATATCCCTACCTGCATGTTGCACGTATCCTGCTGCTGCAGGCTTTGCACAAGCAGCACTCACCTCTGTATGACCAGGAACTGCGCAGGAATGCCGTGATGGTGCCTTGCCGTAATTCCATCTTCCATCTCACGGAAGAGGCAAATTACAAGGTGAAGGCAGAGAGAAAAAGGTATGGAGGCACCTCGCAATGGGATGCGGCACCGCAGAGTACGGTCCAGTTGATAGACAACTTCCTGGGTGCCTTGCCCGTACAGCTGCCGGCATCTGGTGTGCCTGTGGATGCCACCAAAGATTATATTACCTACATGTTGCAAAACGAACAGGGTGAGGATCATGCCGACATGGCACCCATGAACGGAGACGGAGTGGTGGAACGTTTTCTGGAGCAAGAGGACGGACGCATCGTGCTGGATGAACAGGTATCCCAAAATGACAGAACAAAGCCCGGAAATCCGGAAAACGAGACGGAAGGTAAGGAAATCTTTACCGAGATAATGGCCAGCATATACATAAAGCAGGGCAAATATGAGAGTGCTCTTAAAATTATCAGACAGCTTTCCTTGAAATATCCAAAAAAAAATCGTTACTTTGCAGACCAAATCCGTTTCCTTGAGAAACTGGTATTGAACGAAAGGAACAAATAAATAACATAAGACATGTATACATCTATCGTAATTCTGGTAGTTTTGGCATCTATCCTGATGTGCCTTATCGTACTCGTACAGGAATCAAAGGGAGGTGGCCTCGCTGCCGACTATTCAAGTTTCAACCAGATGGCAGGAGCACCCAAGACCACCAATTTCATTGAGAAGGCAACTTGGGGACTGGCAATCGCTATGATTGTACTCAGCGTGCTGAGTGTAGCTTTCCTACCCTCAACCAGTGCCTCTGACTCTGTCATCATGCAACAGGCCACCGAACAGCGGGCGACCAACCCAGGAAACTTGCCTGGTATGGCACAGCCCTCGGTCTCGGATCAGGCTGCTGAAGAGGCTCCTGCTGCTGAGGCTCCCGCTGCCCCAGAAGCTCCTGCTCAGTAAATCTAATCAACAGGAGGGGAGGGGACCATGGACTTGAAACCAGAGTTTCTGGTGGCTGATAGTGGTTCCACAAAGACCGATTGGCTACTCTGTAGCCCAGAGAATGGCATCGTGGAAGTCCGTACATCGGGAATCAATCCCGTGAGGGACTCTCAGGATGCCGTTTCCGTTGTGGTCATGGAGCAGCTCATGTCACACTTGCCTGGGGGGTGTGCTCCACAGAGTGTCTACTTTTATGGGGCTGGTTGCATGCCACCTTATGCACAGTTCGTGAAAACTGTATTGGAACAGAGTTTTCCTATGGCAAGGGTCGAGGTAGAGAGCGATCTGCTCGGTGCTGCAAGGGCATTATGTGGCAGTAATCCCGGTATAGCTTGCATCTTGGGTACAGGAGCCAACAGTTGTTTCTACGACGGACAAGTCATAGCGGCACATGTGCCACCACTCGGATTCATTTTGGGCGATGAGGGGAGCGGTGCTGTGCTTGGGAGGACGCTATTGGGTAATCTGTTGAAAGGAATCTTCCCTGCTGCAATGAGAGAGGAGTTCATGAGAGAATATCAGCTGACAGAGGCAGGAGTGATAGACAAGGTGTATCGCCAACCACAAGCCAACCAATTCTTGGCTTCACTTGTTCCCTTTATCCAAAAGCATCGACAGCATCCACAGGTGCATGAAATGCTCGTGGGGTCATTCCGTTCTTTTTTTAGCAGAAATGTACGCGCATATGGGCATTCCGATTTACCTGTCAACTGTGTGGGCGGTATTGCTTCGAGTTTTGCTGATGAACTGCGTGAGGCTGCAGTAGCAGAGGGAATGTACATAGGAAAATTGCTGCGCGGACCCATTCGCGAGATGCTTTCATATCATACTCATAGGCACGTGATGTCATGAAATTACAAAAAAGTTACAATAATATGTTAAAAAACATACATTTGACTCTTGCAAATAGATAAAAGGAATTGTAACTTTGCCTCAGATATCCTGAAAACAATCTTTCGCCTTAGACAGAGGCTAATACCTAGAGAATGGACAGGGGAGCGCTGGGAAGCACTCCCCTGTTTCTTTGTACGCTATAGGTATGTCTACAGGATACCCAGCCTGGAAGGCTATACCATAAGTATCAGGGACAACGCCCTTGGTCTGCTGGCCTTTCCCAGCCCATATACTGCCAGAAATTTCGTGCAAACGAGACCAGGATGCTGCTTGCTTCAACCATGCCGGGTGCAGCCGGGATACTATAAAGTTAAGGGTGGTATCCCAGAGGACATTTTCCTTACCCCCCCACTAACTTTCTACTGAGCCCTCCTGATTTTGCCTATTTTCGACGCAAACGTTTGCAACCCTTCCCACAAACGTTTGCATCCTTCCCCGCAAACGTTTGCAACCGCGCTCGCAAACGTTTGCAAGCGGGCTCGCA
>JBJEKL010000034.1:0-19294 GCA_051878615.1 Bacteroidaceae bacterium
GTACTGCCCTCCATATCTCCGAAGAAATTTAGCGGGGATAGCAAGTGCCGCCCTTGGAGCCGAAGCCCTATGGACGTTTGGCAAAAACAGGAACAAGCGTCTCCTCATTCGGCCAATGGGGCATATAGAAAAGCGGAACGGGAGTGCCGCCTACTCCCGACCATTCAATACGGCGCACATAATCAAAATCCGGTGTACCAAAATCAAAGGAACGACCATAAAGAAGGATTATCCTGCGACTTTCATCCACACGCCAAAGTCCGCCTCCATACACACATCGTTCTCCAGGGCGAAGCAAATCACGATGAAGAAAGACCTGACCGAAGCGAAGGACACCATCCTGGTTGATAATAAACTTCTGATACATAACAAACGTTTGACTATTTCTGCTTTAACCTTATTTAGATGACTTTCGGAGAGCAAGATATTCACGAATCAGATGACGAACAGCTATCACAGGATCATGGAAGAGCATACGAGGACCGCTCCATCTCATCACCATGCGTATACGTTCGGCCATCACAGGACTATAACAATGTACGGTACACATGCGACACGTACCCTTGTCCTGACCGAACCTGCAACTGTCAAGTCTGCGATGGGCATACTGAAGCAAAATCAGGCAATCGGGACAAAGCGGACGACCGGAGTGATGATGAGAGCAATAGAGGCGAATCATCGACTCCACTACCCTCTTCTCCTCAACGATTCTGGATGCAGACACAACAGGAACAGGACTCAGGAGGTCAGAATCTGAGTGTTACATCCTTGCCGAAAGGTGCGAGTACCAGGCCGGCCATCTTGAAATGCTGCCTGGCAAAGGGAATGCCGATGATGGTGATGAAAAGCAGAAGACCGAAAAAGATATGCATCAGCCATGCCCATAGGCCACCAAACACCATCCAGAGTATGTTCAATGGGATACGAATACAACCCACAGGGCAATCAGTAGAGTCAACACGTGCTCCGAAAGGCCACAGACAAAGAAGTCCTAACTTGAACGTCTGAAAAGCCACAGGAATGCCGATGATGGTCATTGCCAAAATAATGGTACCGGTAAAGTAACCTATGGCAGCCTCGAGTCCACCAAACACCAGCCATAAAATATTTCCGATAAAGCGCATAAATATATAATGTGTGAGTTTGCGTGTACAAATGTAGCCAAATTTTCTTGGCTAATGACTACTCAAGAATGAATTTGCGAGGAAAAGATTATCCAAGTTTCCCATCCCCTGACATATTATAGAAAAAGAAAATAGGAGAAGGTATGAAGTGTGCCTGCGATTCCTTCACATATTTTAAGAAATTGGCGTAACTTTGCAGCATTAAGACGAAATCATTATACAAGGATTTGTTGATGAAAGGATTCAGCTTCTCGCCGCGCATCGTTAACGAACTGCGGCATTACAACAAAGAGAAATTCATGGCAGACCTGATGGCAGGTCTGATAGTAGGCATCGTGGCCTTGCCTCTGGCCATAGCATTTGGCATCGCATCGGGGGTGTCACCCTCGCAAGGTATCCTCACAGCCATCATCGGAGGCTTCATCGTAAGCGCCTTGGGTGGCAGCAAGGTACAGATTGGTGGTCCCACAGGTGCATTTATCGTCATCATCTATGGCATTGTCAACGACCCGCAGTTGGGAATCTCGGGACTGATTATAGCCACCATGTTGGCAGGCGCCTTCCTGATCCTGCTGGGTGTATGTCGACTGGGAACCATCATCAAGTTCATTCCTTACCCCATAGTGGTCGGCTTCACCAGCGGTATAGCGGTAACCATCTTCACAACGCAAATCAAGGATCTGCTGGGGTTACAGATAGAAGGCAAACTGCCGGGAGACTTCCTAAGCAAATGGGGTGTCTATCTGCAAAACATAGACACCATAGACTGGATGACGGCTGCCGTGGGACTACTGAGCATTGCCATCATAGCCCTGACTCCAAAGGTATCCAAGAAGATACCCGGCTCGCTTGTGGCCATCATCCTCATGACAATAGGCGTATATTTCCTCAACACCCATACCGACATGCACGTGACCACCATAGGAGACCAGTTTGGAGAGATAAAAGCCAGCATCCCACCACTCACCCTTCCCAACATCACCTGGGACGGGCTGAAAGGTCTGTTTCCCACAGCCATGGTGATTGCTGTACTGGGAGCCATTGAGTCCCTGCTGTCTGCCACGGTTGCCGATGGCGTATGTGGTGACCGACACAATTCCAACCAAGAGTTGATAGGACAAGGGGTGGCCAACCTGTGTACCCCGCTCTTCGGAGGCATTCCCTGCACAGGAGCCATCGCCCGCACGATGACAAATATCAACAACGGCGGACGTACACCTATGGCAGGCATCTTCCATTCCATCGTCCTGCTCGTCATCTTCCTGGTTCTCATGCCTTTGGCAGCCTACATCCCTATGGCCTGCCTGGCAGGAGTCCTGGTCATCGTCTCTTATGGAATGAGCGGATGGAGAACCTTCGTGCAGATGATGAGAAATCCCAAGAGTGACATCACCGTGCTGCTCATCACCTTCCTGCTCACCGTTATCTTCGATCTCACGGTAGCCATAGAAGTAGGACTGCTGATTGCCTGTCTGCTCTTCATGAGACGTATGGCGGAGACCACACAGAT
Source organism: Bacteroidaceae bacterium (assembly GCA_051878615.1). Lineage (GTDB taxonomy): Bacteria > Bacteroidota > Bacteroidia > Bacteroidales > Bacteroidaceae > Physcousia. The sequence goes on from JBJEKL010000034.1 coordinate 2,635, forward strand.
CAAGGTGATTGCCGGAGAGATTGACCCCAACGAGGAAACAGACGCTGAGGTACACGAGGAACATCTCTCTATCCCCAAGGGTGTAGAAGTGTATGAGATAAACGGGCCGTACTTCTTTGGTATAGCCAGCAAGTTTGACGACATCATGATAAACCTGGAGAAACGCCCGAAGGTACGTATCATCAGGATGAGACGTGTACCCTTCATTGACTCCACAGGTATCCACAACCTGCAGAACCTGTGTCAGATGAGCCATAGGGAAGGGATACACATCGTGCTGTCCGGTGTACAGCCAAAGGTATTCAACGTGCTGGAGAATAACGGTTTCTGCGAGATGTTGGGCAAGGATCATATCTGTCCCAATATCAATGTGGCCCTGAAAAAGGCGGAGGAAATATTGGACGAGAGACTTTGCCAATAACAGAATAAAGCGTATCTTTGTCAACAACGTACGCATACGCGTACATAATATTACATAAAGAATCAGGACAATGAAACGCAGAACACTGAAAAGGCTTACCAGCAACCTGTGTGGCGAACTGTTTGCAGAATGCGTAGTTATGACACATCTCTACAAGGACAAGCAGGAGCAGATAGACCAGATTATGGCAAAGATCCTCAACACCCAGGACGATCTGATTATGAGACTGTCACACGTAGAACCAGGTAACAAGAAGGGCTTCTTCAAGAAATACAGAGAAGATCTGGCTACCCTGGAGAAAGAGACAGACCAGATGATCAGGGAATTGTGATAAGCTGATGGCCGAACAGGCTACACGTCAATCCACGCTCACAAGGTATGATACAAGGATTTTGCAAAAGGATCTTATATAAATGCATGGGCTTCTCGGAAGTGGTTACCGAACCGCGTCCTGACAAGTACATCATTGTCATGGCACCACATACCAGCAACTGGGACTTTATCGTGGGCACCCTCTATGCCCGTGCCGAAGGATTCCAATGCAGTTTCCTCATCAAGAAGGAGTGGTTTTTCTGGCCCATGGGTATCTTGATGCGCAAACTGGGAGGCATACCCGTGTATCGGGACAAGCAAATGGGTTCGACAGACCAGCTGGCCTCGATGGCCTTAGAGACGAAGGAGTTCCACCTATGCATCACACCCGAAGGCACACGACAGGCTAACAGCGAGTGGAAACGGGGATTCTATTATATAGCGCTCAAGGCCAACCTGCCCATCCTGCTCTATGGATTGGACTACAAGAAGAAGACTATCGAATGTACAAAAGTCATTGTCCCCAATGGTGACGTAGAGGGACAAATGGCAGAGATAAAGGATTACTTTGCACGTTTCTCAGCAAAGAAACCCGAAAACTTCTCATTATAGATGAACGGCACAAGGAAGACGATACTGGCACTGGCAACTACGTGCCTCATAGGAGTCGGTCATACGTTTGCGCAAGGTGACGTAAAGACGATGCGAACTGCTCTGGCCGACTATCTGGACAACTACAACAAGAATGCCACCTGCTACACAAGCCTTGACAAAGTAAAGGTGGAAGACATAAGCATCAGTTCCGAAGAGCGAACCGTATATATATACCTCAACGAAGGATTTCTGGGACAACCTTTCACGCCCGAATCGGTAAACTCCATCCAGGAGAATATCAGGCAACGATTGCCCAGGAACCTGCAGGAATACAAACTGGTGGTATATGCCGACGGAACTCCCATCGAGATGCTCATACCCGTCAACCTGACAGACGGCAAAGACACATCAAGGGTGTATGGCAAGAAGGAATACAAGGGGCACCCCTGGGTACAAAGGGAGGAAATGCCCTATTCCATCACCCATGGATTGCAAGGCAGGCATCTGTGCCTGTGGGCAAGCCATGGCAAATACTACAACAACAAGGCACAGAAGTGGATTTGGCAACGACCGCGACTCTTCTGCACCACAGAAGACCTCTTCACACAAACCATCGTCGTACCATATCTCATACCCATGCTGGAGAATGCGGGAGCCTGTGTGTTCACACCACGCGACCGAGACTGGCAGAAGAACGAGGCCATCGTAGACAATGATGCCCCAGAGTCGGGCGGCCTCTATCAAGAGACGAACGGGAAATATACCTGGAACGAAGGCGGTACGGGATTTGCCTATCGGCAAGCTTTCTATCAGGATGGTGACACCCCGTTTGCAGATGGCACCTGCCGCATCATAGAGAGTGCAACAGGAAGGAAAGAACCAAGTACCGCATTATGGCGTCCCCTCATCCCCGAGGAAGGTGACTATGCGGTGTATGTTTCCTACAGGACATTCCCCAACAGTGTGGACGATGCAAAATATATCGTACGACACCAAGGTATCGACACCCCCTTTACCGTCAACCAGCAGATGGGAGGAGGCACATGGGTTTACTTAGGAACCTTCCATTTCGATGCCGGAGACCTGAACAACAACTGCGTGATACTCACCAACCAAAGTTCATCACGGGGTGTGGTAAGTGCCGATGCCGTACGCTTCGGAGGCGGCATGAGCAACATCGTACGTTCGGACAGCACCATGTCCTATGCCCTGGCAAGCGGTCTGCCACGCTTCCTCGAAGCAGCCAGATACTCGGCTCCCTGGTATGGATTCCCCTTGGAAACCTATTGTGTGAAAGACAACGACGACTATGGAGACGATATCAACGTACGCTCCAGAACAGAGAACTATCTGGGCAGAGGGAGTGTATATCTGCCAGGAGACAGCGGACTCTGTGTCCCCATAGAATTGAGTATGGGCATACATAGCGATGCAGGCTTCAGGAAAGACAGTTCGATAGTAGGCACTCTGGGTATCTATACAGCCGACTTCTACGAAGGAATAACAGGTGCAGGTCTGTCACGACTGACCAGCAGAGACCTGGCAGACATCGTGATGACACAAATGTATCAGGATCTGACCCGCTCGTTCGGGCAATGGACCAGAAGGCAGATGTATAACAGGAATTACGGCGAGTCACGAGAGCCCCAATATCCGGCCATCATCCTGGAGATGATGAGTCACCAAAACTGGTCAGACATGCGTATGGGTCACGATCCTTACTTCAAGTTCACTATGGCCAGAGCCATCTACAAGGGAATCTTACGCTATCTGGCTGCCGTACACATATGTGACGCTGTGGTGCAACCGCTGCCTGTCAACAGCATAAGCAGCCTGCTGGACATACGCAAGAAGAAAGCCAGAATCTCGTGGCAACCCACCGTTGATATCCTTGAGGAGACCGCACAACCCTCTAAATATATCCTATATATAAGCCGAGGAGGAGCAGGATATGACAATGGTACGGCCGTGGATGCACGTTCCACAGCCGTGGATGTCGACCTGGAACCAGATGTGATGTACAGATTCCGCATTACAGCCGCCAACAGCGGTGGCGAGAGCATTCCCTCGGAAGAAGTCTGCTGCTACCTTGCATCGGAAGATGCACCACACATACTGATGGTGGACGGATTCCAAAGAGTGGCCGGTCCGAAAGCATTCAACACAGAAAACAATTCCGGTTTTGACATGAGCGATGAACCTGGAGTGGTGGACAAGAAGAGCCCATGCTACTGCGGATATCAGCTCTACTTCGGGAAAGACGGATGCGGAAAAGAAAATTCAACCGGACATGGATATAGCGGAAGCGAACTGGAGGGAATGATCATGGCAGGAAACACACACGACTGGAGCTGTGTGCATGCCCGGGAAATCCTGAAATGCGGACAATACAACATAAGCAGCTGTGTGGCATCGGCCTGCCCTATGGTGGATGTCAGGCAAATAGACATGGCCGACATCATTTTCGGCGCACAAATGGTGGACGGATATTCCATGCGGCCATATAAAACCTTCACCACAGAGGTGAGAAACCTTGTGGAACAACTCACGCAAAATGGTAAGGGGGTGATGGTAAGCGGCGCACACATGGGAACCGACATGGCGCAGGCAGAAGAACAACAATTCCTGAAGCACACACTCAAATGGACATCTGACAATGACGTACATGCCGAAGAAGGGATGAATGTGCAAGGCATGAACACCACGGCAAGCATATACACAGAACCCAACGAGACACACTATTGGGTACGTCGCATGGATGTGCTGCAACCCACAGCACCAGCCTTTACCACCATGTTATATGATGGCGGAGAGCAGGCCAGTGCCGTGGCTTACCAGGGAAACGACTACAAGGCAATCTCATATGGATTCCCTCTGGAATGTATCATTTCGCCCGAAGCAAGAAGTGCTATCTTTGCTGCATCCGTGCAGTTCCTGCTCGGGAAATAACCCTATAGATATTCCAACCAAACAAAAACATGTACCAAATAGTATGTAACGAAAAGGGGTCAAGGACTCTTGCCGTAATGGAAAAGCATCTGGAAACCATAGAGAAAAACAATCTCTTTAGTGACCTGCTTGACAGCAATGGCATTGTAGACGAGAATGTGTTGGAGAAACTGAGGCTGAACGTGCGTTCGATGCTCAATACCGAACACCCTGACGCCAATCTGCTGACGCTCTGTCAGGACATCCTGTTCCATGATAACATGAAAGCCCGTGGACTGCATCAGCTCATCCTCCTGTACCTGGAATGGGAGAAGGATAAACTGGAAGCACTGAAAACCGAACTGGAATTGGAAAGCGAATGTTGAATAAAACATCGCATACTCTGACCGACTGGTTGCCCACGACACGCCGCGAGATGGAGCTGCGGGGATGGGATTACGTTGATGTCATTCTATTCAGCGCAGATGCTTACGTGGATCACCCTTCCTTTGGCGCGGCTGTCATCGGACGTGTCATGGAAGCAGAAGGATTACGTGTGGCAATAGTCCCACAACCTGATTGGCATGGAGATTATCGTGATTTCCGCAGGTTAGGCCGACCACGACTCTTCTTCGGCATTGCACCTGGATGCATGGACTCCATGGTAAACAAATACACTGCAGCACGCAGGCTTAGAAGTGAAGATGCCTATAGTCCGGACGGACGTCATGACATGCGACCGGAGTATCCCACCATCGTTTACACAAAAATCCTGAGACAACTCTACCCTGATGTACCTGTGGTGCTGGGAGGCATCGAAGCCAGCCTGAGACGTGTGATGCATTACGACTACTGGCAGGAACAGTTCCGTCCGAGCATTCTGGTGGACAGCCAGGCGGACATGATTACCTACGGAATGGGTGAGAAACCCACCATCGAACTATGCCGTCTGCTCACAGAAGCCCTGGAAGCAAGCCACCCTACCCTGCACTATGACGAGAATGGATACTCCTATATCACTCGTGCCACTTTCCGAGAAGCGACACAACTGCAGAACGAGATTCCTCAAACTGTGTCCCTATACGACAAGGACAATATACCGGGAGGCATACGCAAGGATGATATCGTGCTACACAGCTATGAGATATGCCTGAAGGAACCACGACTTCATGCTGACAATTTCCGTCATGTGGAAGAGGAGAGCAACAAACTGCATGCACAACGGCTGCTACAACAGACCGGCCAGAAATGGGTAGTGGTGAACCCTCCCTTCCCTCCTCCCACACAGGAAGAACTTGACCATAGTTTTGATCTCCCCTACACCCGACTGCCACACCCCAAATATAAGGGGAAACGCATTCCGGCTTACGAGATGATCAAGTTCAGCGTATGTATGCACCGGGGATGCTTTGGCGGTTGTGCCTTCTGTACCATAAGCGCTCACCAGGGAAAGTTCATCATGAGCCGATCCAAGGAAAGCATCCTGAGAGAGGTAGAAGAGATCAAGAAGATGCCTGACTTCAAAGGGTATCTGAGTGACCTGGGAGGACCAAGTGCCAACATGTATATGATGCATGGACGCAACAGGAAAGCATGCGAAGCCTGCAAGCGTCCGTCGTGCATTCATCCACAGATATGTCCCAACCTCAATGGTGACCATCGGCCTCTGCTGGACATATATCATGCCGTGGACCGTTTGCCAGGCATCAAGAAGAGTTTCATTGGCAGCGGAGTACGATACGACATGCTGCTGCACGACTGGAAGGACGAAAACCTGAACCGATCTGCCAAAGAATACACACGCGAACTGATACTTCATCACGTGAGCGGACGACTGAAAGTGGCTCCAGAACATATCTCTGACAAGGTGCTTGCACTCATGCGCAAGCCATCCTTCGCTCAGTTCAAGCAGTTCAAGAGAATCTTCGACAACATCTGCCGAAGTGAGCATCTGCGGCAACAAATCATACCCTATTTCATAAGCAGCCATCCAGGATGCCATGCCGAGGATATGGCAGAGTTGGCCATAGAGACCAAGGAACTTGATTTCCAGTTGGAACAAGTGCAGGACTTCACTCCCACACCTCTCACCATGGCCACTACATGCTGGGCAACAGGCTATCATCCCTATACGATGGAACCCGTGTTCTGTGCACGCACGCCCAAAGAAAAGGAACAGCAACGCATGTTCTTCTTTTGGTACAAGAAGGAAGAAAAGAGGCAAATCGAAACCTATCTGATCAAGATAGGAAGACAAGATCTGCTCAGGAGATTGTTCAACAGACAAAGCATCCATCACGCCAGACCGAACATATAAGCAGGAACCGCGATAATCAAGAAACACATTATATATATATAATAATAGAAAAGAATTAAAACAAGGAGAAATTATGGCACAAGAATGGTTTGAATGTAAGGTGAGATATGACAAGACCATGGAAACAGGTCTACTGAAGAAGGTGACCGAGACCTATCTGGTGGACGCACTCAGTTTTACCGAAGCAGAAGAACGCTTTCTGGAAGAAATCGAGCCTTTGATGTCTGGCGAATACAGCATCAGTGACATCAAGAGAGCAAAGATAGCAGAACTCTTTGAAAGCATAGACACCACCGATGACAAATGGTACAAAGCCAAGGTGGCCTACATCCAGTTTGACGAAAAGAAGGGTGTGGAAAAACGCACCAACCAGATAATGCTTGTACAGGCAAAGGATTTGCGCGTGGCTGTCAAGAACCTGGACAAGGGGATGCAAGGCACCCTGGGCGATTGGGACATCGTGTCCATCGTTGAGACGCCCATCATGGACATCCTCAAATTCACATCAGATGGAAAAACAAGCAGCTCAGAGAACAAATGAGATAATAGCCGCCTTGCCCGAAGGTGTACAACTGGTGGCTGTGAGCAAGTATCATCCGGCAAAGATGATACAGGAAGTATACGAGGGGTGTCCGCAACGCATCTTTGCAGAGAGCCATGCACAGGAACTGCAGACAAAGCATGAGATACTCCCCAAGGATATCCAATGGCATTTCATCGGTCATCTGCAGAGAAACAAAGTCAAGTATATCGTTCCCTACGTATCACTGATCCATTCTGTTGATTCCCCACGATTGCTCGCAGAAATCAACAAGCAAGCCCTAAACGCAAATGTACGGGTGGATTGCCTGCTGCAACTGCATGTTGCACAGGAGGAAACAAAGTATGGATTCACTCCAGAGGAATGTATGGGATATCTGGAAACGGGAGAATGGAAACAGATGACCGGTGTGCGCATCAGAGGCATGATGTGCATGGCCAGCAATGTATCCGACCAGGAACAGATTGCCCGTGAATTTGAAATAGCCCTGCACACATTCCAAAGGATTAAGGAATCCTATTTCAAGGGAAATGACACCTTCAACATACGTTCCTGGGGAATGAGCCATGACTACCACATTGCCATACGATGTGGAAGTAATATGGTGCGTGTAGGCACCGCCATTTTCGGCGAAAGACAGTACTAATATCAAACGCTTTTATACACAAGCACAGTGTAGAACTATCGTCGGGCATGAAAATTGCACTTTATTTCCTCTATTGTGCAACTTTCATGCCCTAATGTTTGCAAAAATGTTAACTTTCTTTTAACTTTGCACAAAGAACAAAACTATGTGCAATGATAGATATAGATAAAGTACAATCATTCAACAAGGAAATTGAGAAGAGCATCCAGAAACACTGGGACATGGATGCCATGTCAGACTATGGAGTGTGTACCTTCCAATATAAGGATGTGGCTCGCATCATTGAGAAGATGCATATTCTGTTTGAGCATGCCGGCATTCAGAAAGGAGACCGTATTGCCCTGTGTGGAAGAAACCTGAGCCGCTGGGGCGCGGCATTCTTCAGTGTTCTCACCTATGGTGCGGTAGCAGTACCCATTCTGCATGAGTTTCATCCCTCTCAGGTACACGATATCGTAAACCACAGTGGTGCAAGAATCCTTTTCGTGGGTGATAATGTGTGGCCCAAGCTGGAAGCAGAAGCGATGCCTGGTCTGGAAGGAATCATCTCTCTGGCTAACTTCAGCCTCCTCACCTGCTCCAATGAGAAACTCTCCTATGCACGTCAGAATCTGAATCTGCTCTTCGGAGAGAAATATCCTCTGAACTTCAGACCAAATCATCTGAACTACCATAAAGATGAGCCTGAGGAAATGGCGCTCATCAACTATACAAGCGGGACGACCAGCAACTCAAAGGGTGTAATGATCCCCTATCGTGCCCTATGGAGCAACTATGATTTTGCAGAAAACGTTCTGGGTACAAAAATCAAAGCAGGAGATAAAGTGCTGAGCATGCTTCCCATGGCACACATGTACGGAATGGCATTTGAATTCCTCTTTGAGTTTATCCATGGTGTGCATATCAACTTTCTCACCAAAGTGGCATCTCCCACAGTGCTCATGCGTGCACTGGCAGAGGTGAAACCTTGCATTCTCGTCGTTGTCCCTCTCATTATCGAGAAAGTTGTGCGAAAGGCAATCTTGCCAAAGATTCAGGATGTGAGAGTGAAAATGCTCATGAAGATGCCTGTTATTGGTCAAAGTATCAAGCAACGAGTATGTGACAAGCTGACAGAAGCGTTGGGTGGCAATTTCTATGAGGTAATCATTGGCGGAGCCGCTCTCAACAGAGAGATTGAGGAGCTGCTTCACGACATAGGATTCCGCTATACCGTAGGCTATGGAGCCACAGAGTGCGCTCCCATTATCACATACGTTGACTACAAGAACCAAGTGGTAGGCAGCTGTGGACGAAACGTCATCCATCAGGAACTCATGATTGACAGTCCCGATCCAATAAATATCCCAGGTGAGATACTCACGCGCGGACTGAACGTCATGTTGGGCTACTATAAAAACGAGGAAGCAACGGCAACCACCCTGGACAAGGATGGATGGTATCACACAGGTGACCTTGGCACAATGGATGCAGAAGGCAATGTCTTCATCAAGGGGCGTAGCAAGAATATGCTGTTGGGAGCCAATGGACAGAACATCTACCCAGAAGAGATAGAGGATAAATTGAGCAATATGTCACTCGTCAGCGAATGTCTGGTGGTACAACGTGGTCAGAAACTGGTAGGACTGGTCTATCCCGATCAGGAACAGATTGCCACACTGGGTCTGAAACAGTCAGATATAGAAGCCATCATGGAGCGTAATCGCCAGGATCTCAATCCTTCATTACCCTCATATGCACAACTGACCGCCATCAAGGTGATGGACAAAGAATTTGAGAAGACGCCCAAGAAGAGCATCAAGAGATTCCTGTACATCAACGAATAATCGGGAAAAGGCTGGCAATCATCTTAGATTACCAGCCTTTCCTATAGATAATAATCCCGGAAGCATTGATTTACTTCCGGGATTTTCAGTTTACCTGATTACGACTTTCTTGCCATTGATAATGTAAATGCCCTTTCTGTCCGTACGTGAAACCTTTCGGCCAGTCAAGTCATAGATACCCTTATCAGCAGAATGGCTCTCGAGAACAGAACCGATGGCATCTCCACCCTCCATATGTTCGGGTGTGTCGGTAATGATTGCCGTCGTAGTTTTGTACAGTTTGTTCACCTGTGATGGATTCATAGGCTCGTTGTACAGACGCGCAATAGCGATGTCTCCTGTGAAAGATGCTTGGCCCTTGTCTTCGGGAGAAAGGTCACATCCGATGCCGAACCACTGACGAAGTACGTTTCCAGGCCAACCGTAAGAACCGGATGCCGATACACTACCTACAAGATTACCGTTTACGAAGAGTTTGGCCTCAGAACCATCCCACACGCCTACCAGATGAGTCCACTCACTGTTGACTGGAGCAAAACCAGAGAAAGCATCACGATAGCCTCCGCCTGCATGGACTTCGAAACACCATTGTCTGTTATAGACCAACATGCCCATACCGCCACCTTCTTCTGAACCGAAGAGTGTACACCAGTTACCTGGCACATCGCCGCTTTCCCAGTATGGACGAGCAAGAACCTCCATAGTAACACCATCTTCGATACCTGCTTTCAAGGCATCAGATACCAGCACGACATAGTTGTTCTTAGGATCTTCACCCCATGGATTATCAGCACCACAGAACACATTCATGTTCAATGCAGGACTGGCAACAACACGGGGAGTGCCCATTGCCTCCACCACATTCTGTGTGGCAGAAGCATCAGTGGCTGTGCCATCAGCAGCAAACACGATGTCCATCAAGTCAGCAGCAGGAATTTCCACCTGATACTTATCCAACTTCTCCATCAGGTTAGGACCTACATTCAATGCCTCTTCTGTGGAGAAGCGTCCGTCAGTCCATCCTTGCCATGCATCGTCATACATATCCATCAATTCGTCAGCATACTCCGGATAATCATCCACGCGTACGCCAAACGCTTCGATATCCTTGGCACATTGGATATAAGCCTTACAGCCCTGATATATCTGCTTGAAGAGATCAGAGAAACGAGAGATAAGCGCATATTTCTCTTCGCCCGTTGCGGCCGTCCCAACATCCGTAACAGCTTGAATCAAAGCATCACGAAGTGATACAGGATAGTTGGGATAGATGGTGTAGTTGTTACCCTGGGAATCGGCAATTAAGTTGATAAGGGAGGTTGCCCTTGCAACGGCGCACTTCATCACATTATCCAGAGACTCGGTTGCCTCCTCGGTGGTTCCCTGATAATACAGCTTAGTATTTGTGAAGACCACCCAGTCGTCATTGCGACCACTGCCGTCCAAACGCAAACCAAGTTTCAAGGTACCGTCTGTCACATTCACAAGAACACGGTTGAGATACCTTCCTCCACGTATCATCGCAATGGTGCCTCCGTTACGGCTGTAAGGAATGCGATACTGATCATCCACGAAGCGGTCTGAACTATGACAGTTGACATCCTCTACAGCATCATCTACAGATAACGCATCTTCCATGGGACCCATGACAGGCATTGTCATATCATTGGCAAAAACGAATGCAGTATAGAAATTGCAATATGAATCATCGCCTATCATATTGAAGGCATTCATATCCACCTCATAGACACCATTGCTAAGTCCGGTGATGGTCTGGTAACAGATAACATCGTTATTGCCCCAATAGTGAGTTCCAGGAGGATAAGGACTTGCTGTAAAATCAGTAGGAACAGAGCCTTCCCAGCCCTCTGCACGCTTTGCAAAATCGGGATTCTGTACCAACATGGTCACATCTGATCCCGCAGGAGTTCCTGATGACATAGCCTTTAGCAAGAGGTCATCCAAGAACAGAATCTCCTTGTTTACCTCTTCGGTACCAAGCGTAAGATTGTTGATGATATAGCTACAAGAACCATTAGGATAGTTGTCATTGGGCTCAATATCTTCTTCCAGATAACTGCGAAGCATAATAGCATAGTAGCCTGTGAGACCCTCAAGTTTCCCAAAAGCAGCATCTGCTGCAGAGATCAGGCTTGCATATGCAGTCACATTTTCCTCAATCAAAGCGATATCCGAATCTATTTCTGAACACTTGGCGATAAATTCGTCTAATGAGGTACAAGCATTCAACTCCTGAGCATGTGTGCGCAAGGCATCAAGAAGAGGCTGATAAACCTCATATTCATCTGCCTTGACCAGCAGTTTAGCAGAATATTGGCTGCATGCATCCTTCAATGAAGCTTCGTCCTTGATGCACAGATAAACGCCATCTATTTCTATGACCATACCATGAGTCTGGTCTAAGACAGGATGTTCATCTTCATTGAAATTTTGTCTCCATACGGCCTTAGAGGCTGTTGCACCATTCAGTTGCCAGCAAATCTCACCACTGGAAAGTTGTTCGGCATTACACAATGTAGCCCCTTGGTTTATGTCTCCATAAGGTTGCAGATAATAACTGTTGGTGACAGTCACATTGCCCAGGTTACGTGAGAACAAGGCACAACCCTCTTCCAATACATTGACTTCTCCCAACATCAGGGAATTACTTACTTGAGTCTCTGAACCAGACCATCCCACAAAGCCAGCGCAACATGAGGTGGTTTCCGACTGGATGGTACCCGTGTAAAGACAGTTGTCTATACTGAGCAAACCATTGGTACAGTGCCCCACCAGTCCACCATGGGTACCGTCACCCTCCAGTGTAGAGGTAATCATGACATCAGATGACACATTCTCCAACCTGGCATTTCCATCAGTACAAGCAACCACAGAACTTGCATATTTCTGACATGTGTTGATAGTACCTGTTACGTTGAGGTTGCGTATCGTACCGTCTGTGACATTCTGGAAAAGAGACACATTGGGTGCAATGGAGTTAAATGCCAGTTTGACAGTATGTCCCTGTCCATTAAAAGTTCCGTTATATGATCTTATATTAGAAAGAGACTTACGGGCAGCACTGTAATCGACATCAGCCTCCAACTTGGCATCGAGTGATGTGTGTCCAAGACGCACAGCACGACCGAAATTATCCAGTTCTTCGGCATTGGCAATCAGGACCGTGCCATCCTCATCTGTACGAAGAGCAGGCATGCTGCCCTCTTCATGCTCATCGGCCTCCACCTTTTTGGCATCGATTTCACTGTAGATAGCCTTTACCTCATCATCACTCAACGGTTTGTTGTAGATACGTGCAATGGCTATATCACCTTGGAACGTATTACTCGCAAGAGAATTTGAAGCAGGTTCAAAATCTACTCCTACTCCAACAAAAGGCAACAAATCACCATAGGAAGGAAATCCCAGTTCACCACCGGCATCACCCACTGTACTTACCAGTTCACCATTGGCATACAGCTTGCATTGGCCTGCCTCCTTGTCCCATACACCCGTAAGATGTATCCACTGACCATCCACAACAGGTCCGTATGTGGCATCCTTGTATCCGCCACCAATAACACATTCAAAATCCCATACACCATTATATATAATGATACCGAATCCACCTCCCTGATAGCCACCGAAGATGTTGACCCACTCATTGTCCATAGTACCGTTCTGGAAATACGGACGAACGAGCACCTCCATAGTCATACCGTCAGAGACAGCGGCAACAAGATTATCATTATAGGGGAAGCGAATATTGTTCATGGATTCAGCTCCCCACTTCTCTTCCTCCAGGCAAAGAACATTCATACCATACCGGGTGCTCTTCTTGATGTCAGGAGATCCCATAACAACTACAGGGTTGGCCATAGCTGAAGCATCAACCACCGAACCATCGTCATTAAAGACGACATTCAACACATCAGCCTCAGGTGTCTGTGCCAATGTTGTCAATCCTGCAAATAATGCCAAGATTGCAAGTAACGTTTTCTTCATAGAAATTAGTAATGATTGTTTGATATGTTCTGTCCCACCTCCTGAACAAGAAGGTTGAACAGAAGGAGGGTTGATGACTGTTATCTCAGGATCTTGTCGCCGTTGATGACGTACATGCCACGTGGCAGGGTATCGTCAGCACGACCTGCCATCGTCCCATCAAGGCGATATGCAATATTGTTGGAATGATAAGCAGATTTTACCTCGCTCACGGCTGTTCCGTCGGCATTAACCTTTATGCTACATGCCTGCGACACAGATACGCCATCCACACATACATAAAGTTTATATGTACCTGCGGAAGGGACATTCAACTCCACAACTCCATCTTCACCACTTATTGTCATCAGCTCATGCAGGGTACTCTCTCCATCCTTCTGATAGCAGATTGTGCCAGACAGATGTTTCGTCATACCTGAGAATCTTACAACGATGTTCTCGTCCTTGCCGTAAGTTGATTTTTCACTAATCAACGATACTGGAGTACCTACCACAAAGTACTGACGAGGGAACGGTTCGTTGTAACCATCAGACATGAAGTAGCTCACGAAATAGATGCCGGAGGGAAGAGGAGCAGTCCAGTTCTTTGTTCCCGACACGTTAAGACGAAGCGAACTTGCGCCACTGCCATAATAGAGCCAGGTAGGACACTTTACCGAACTGGAGGGGATGACACTGGCAGCGTAGATTCCTACCCAATCATTAGCAAGAGATGGAGCGGATGATACATTCACCTCCACAGCATCACCTACATTGTAAACCTTCTTGCTGGTCTTCATCATAAATGCGCTGGCATCATAGGCAGAGGAAGTAACAAACAAAGAAACTCGGGATGAGCACTCATCATAACCTTCGTTGGCAAACATCACCACATAGTGCTCGCCTGCAGCATTTGCCTTTAGGGTAACAGTACCCTCCTTGCCGTCGGTATATGCCCAGGAGACAGAGGGACTGCCTGAACCAGGATTCTTTCCAGCCTGATAAAGACCTATCCATGCCTTTGTTCCTACAGGAGCATCCTTGTATGATACCACGATATTCTCTCCTGGAATGACAAAAAGTTTGGCGAGGGAAAGAGTCGAGTTGCCGACAGATATCGGTCCGGTAATCCAATCGCTGTACACGGCATCACCCTTGTTGCCAAAACATTCGCAGGGACGAACGATGAAGCGATAGTGGAACAAGGTAGGCAATTCAGAAAGTCCGAACACGCATACTACCTCGCCGGTGTCCTGATCCTCTCCCATAAAACATTTCGGTGAGAAGACACGCTTGGTGCATGAGATGAATCTCACATCAAGCCACTCATGCTCCACCTGTACCTCATAATCGAAAGCTCTCACACCGGTATCCTTCTTCAGCACATTGGGGAAATGTACGGTCACCTGCTCCTGTTCCACACCATAACGGTCCTTGCCTGTGGCCTGAGTAACGGTGACTTTAGCTCCTGCCGGGAACTGAGGCACAGGTGCCGTCTTCTTGCGGTTCTCGAAGGTAAGGGGAGCTGTGAGAGAGATGGGCAGAGGCATTACCCATGGATCAGCCACCGTCTGGTCATTGACAAACTCCCTACGCTCGAAGACAATAGCCCCATCATATACCTTCATCAGCATACCTTCCTTACTGTCTCCACCTATATTGGCCATCTGAGTGGGTGGTTTGGCACTCCAGTCATCCTGGTAGGTATTCTCACGGGCAGGCATAGGATAGAGATAACTCAGTGATGAGGTACCGATGGAGGTAAACTGGTCCTGCCAGAAGTTTCTGTCGTCATTGAGCGGAGAATGTGAATGACCAGAGAAAGCCACGGCATTGGGATAACGGCTGAGTATGCCTGTCACGGTACCATCATCCTGTCCCCATGCCCAGGGGCCGTTACAGGTATTCTTCAGATGTGGATGCTGGATATAGAAGAAGGGCTTCTCCCCACTCAACTCCGTGGGATGCTCCGACAGCAGTTCGCTCAGTCCTGGTATATTGTTGTCATGCCAATGAGCGCCCACGAAGTAATAACCGTTTACCTGCTTCATCCAGATGGGTGTGTAAGTCTCATGGAAATACTTCTCCCAAATCTCTGCCGGGCTATTATAGATGCCCTGCTCCTTTGCCACATCGGCACCTACCGAACTGATAACACCAGCCCATGTGGCCCCCTGCAGGTCATGATTTCCGTAAATAAAGAGTTTCTCAGTATGCTTGTCATCCAATCCTTTGTCATCAGGGAAGACCTGATACCATGAGTCAGCGACAACCTTCAATTGAGGTTCCAGTCCTTGGTCTGCCATATCACCAGCTATAATCACGCCGTCCACCTTCTGGCTGCGGAAGTACTCCAGCGTATGTATGAACGTGGCAGCCGAATCAGTGTCACGCAAGTGGATATCACTTAGTACGCCAATGACAATATTGGGATTACCCAACGTCTGGATATCAATTGAGAATGCCGGAGCACCAACGTATGCTACACCCACCAATGCCGCTGATCTTTGAATGAAATCTCTTCTATTCATTACAATAAATTAGTTTAAGTTAACCTTAATTCCACAACTTAGTATTTAGTATTTTTAAGTACCTGGGAAACAAAAAGTTGCCCAAAATTTTGCTATGTCAGAATTTTCACCTATCTTAGTGTTGCGAATCCAAAAACAAGGAAAATCGTAACAGACATGGTAAAAGTAGCAATAAAATCTGAGAAACTCACCCCTTTTGGAGGAATATTTTCAATAATGGAGCAATACGATTCCAAGACCTCATCTGTAATCGACTCAACCCTTGCTATGAGATGCAGGCTGTATGGTTATCAATACAACGAGATTATTCTTTGGGTATGATGCGAAAACCACATACAAGAAGTTTCTCGGATACCGTCCAAGTGTGGCAATCATTGGTGAAAAGATTGTCAGAATAGAGAAACGACAAACGAAGCAAGAGCAGAAAAGAGTTTGCTCCAACTATGTGCAAGGAGGAGGAAGGAGGAAGGCCGAAGGCTCAACAACGACGTAAACACTAATGTGCGTTTCCACCAGTAACCACCAATTACTTCAAGGGCATACAACCATCGGAAAGGAAA
>JBJEKL010000035.1:0-4738 GCA_051878615.1 Bacteroidaceae bacterium
TAATGTTATACAATATGAAAGCAATCAGAAATTTATTCGATCGCATAAAGCCTTACGTGGAAGAGGGAGGTAAGTATCATGCCTTTCGTAGTCTGGTGGACGGATTCGAGACTTTTGCGTTCGTTCCTAATACTACTTCCCGTGTGGGTAGCGTGAATATTCACGATGCCATTGACAGCAAGCGTATCATGAGCTTCGTGGTACTTGCTCTTGTGCCTGCGCTGCTTTTCGGCATGTACAACGTAGGTTATCAGAATTATCTTGCCGCAGGTACTCTTGAGGAGGCTTCCTTCTGTGAGATTTTCGGTTATGGTTTCCTCGCTATATTGCCTAAGATTGTGGTGAGCTATGTGGTTGGTCTTGGTATTGAGTTTGTCGTAGCTCAATGGAAGGGCGAGGAAATCCAAGAGGGATTCCTTGTATCAGGTATCCTCATACCGATGATCGTGCCTGTAAGCACTCCGTTGTGGATGCTTGCCATAGCAGTGGCCTTCAGTGTGATATTTGCCAAGGAGATCTTTGGCGGTACAGGTATGAATATCTTCAATCCTGCTCTCATCACCCGTGCATTCCTTTTCTTCAGTTATCCTTCTTCCATGACTGGTGACAGCAAAGTGTGGGTGGCTCAGGAGCAGATTTGCGGCTTGGGTAATGATCTGGCCGATGTGACCACTTCAGCCACGCCTCTTGGCGCTGCCGTTGAGTCTGGTTTCCAAGGGTTTGACTGTCAGACCATCCAAGATGCCATTGTTGGTCTCATTCCTGGTTCTATCGGTGAGACCAGTGTGATAGCTATAGCTTTGGGTGCCATCCTTCTTCTTTGGACTGGTGTTGCCAGTTGGAAGACTATGCTTAGCGTCTTTGTAGGTGGTGCTTTGATGGGTTTCCTGCTTCAGGGTGTAGAGGGAAATCACATTCTGTGGTATCAGCATTTGGTACTCGGCGGATTTGCTTTTGGCGCAGTGTTCATGGCCACCGATCCCGTGACCAGTGCACGTACCGAGTGTGGTAAGTATGTCTATGGTTTCCTGATAGGAGTAGTAGCAGTATTGGTTCGAGTACTCAATCCTGGTTATCCCGAGGGCATGATGCTTGCCATTCTGTTGATGAACCTGTTTGCTCCCTTGATCGACTACTGTTTCGTCCAGAGTAATATTAACAAGCGTGCAAAGCGTGCTAAATAATACAGAGTCATGGCAAAGAAATTTAAGTGTAATATTTGTGGTCAGACATTCGAGGCAGACTCAATGCCTGACAAGTGCCCTATCTGTATGGCTGATGCTTCCAATATCGAGGAGGTGGTCGAGGCAGGCGCCCAGCCCGCTGCAGCCAAGAAGGGCATTGACACCAACAGCAATGTGTATACCATTGTATATGCCGCTGTGATGGTGGTAATCGTGGCATTCCTGTTGGCTTTTGTAAGTTCCGCCTTGAAGCCCACTCAGGATGCCAACGTGCTTCGTGATACAAAGAATCAGATTCTCATTTCTCTCAATATTGACAATCTGAAGGGTGAGGCTGTGGATGCCAGGTATGACGAAGTGATTACTGAGACACTCCAGACGTCATCAGGTGCCCAGTACTTCAAGGCCAACGTGGATGGTGTCGTGAAATATGTGTTCCCTGTCAAGGGACGTGGCCTTTGGGGTGGTCTGTGGGGATATATCTCACTTGATGAGGATATGCTTCATGCATATGGTGCTTATTTCGGTCACGAGAGTGAGACTGCCGGACTGGGTGCTCGCATCAATGAACGTTGGTTCCAGAAGCAGTTTGCCGGACGGCCTGTCCTGAATCAGGAGGGCAATATCGCCCTCACCGTTGTCAAGGCAGGTATGGCTGTTAGTGAAACTGAGATTGATGGTGTCACTGGTGCAACCCTGACCAGCAAGGGTGTGGCTGCTATGGTCACAGAGGGCTTGGAGGTCTATGCTGAGATTATCAAGGCTGTGCCTTGTGCCGGAATGGACATCCAGACAGAGCCTGATACTCCCCAGGAGGATTGTGAGACACCGACGGCTGAAGGTAGTGAGAATGCACAAAAGACTAATTAATAAGGAGGAACAGAAAATATGAGTAAGTTGTTTTCCGCAGAGAACCGCGAAGCACTCACCGGCCCATTGAATCTGAACAATCCTGTTGCCGTTCAGGTGCTTGGTATCTGCTCTGCTCTGGCTGTTACCTCTCAGTTGGAGCCAGCTATTGTGATGGGTCTCAGTGTGACTGTCATCACTGCTTTTGCTAATGTGATTATTTCTTTGTTGCGTAAGACCATCCCCAACCGCATACGCATTATCGTGCAGCTGGTGGTCGTGGCTGCACTGGTAACCATTGTAAGTCAGGTGCTCAAGGCTTTTGCCTATGACGTGAGCGTTCAGCTTTCTGTCTATGTGGGTCTTATCATCACCAACTGTATCCTGATGGGTCGCCTTGAGGCTTTTGCCATGCAGAATGGTCCTTGGGCATCCTTCCTTGATGGTATTGGCAATGGTTTGGGCTATGCTTTTGTGCTGGTTGTCGTGGGTTTCGTGCGCGAGCTCTTTGGCTTCGGTACATTGCTTGGCTTCAATGTCATTCCTCAGAGTTGGTACGTGGAGAATGGTGGTTGGTACATGAATAATGGCATGATGGTCATGCCTGCCATGTCGCTTGTCATTGTAGGTTGCTTTATATGGGCACACCGTTCTCTGAACAAGGAAGAAAAGAAGTAACATACCAATCAAAATCAAAGAATAATGGAACATATGATAAGTTTGTTTGTCCGCTCCATTTTTGTGGACAACATGATATTCGCATTTTTCCTGGGTATGTGCTCTTACTTGGCTGTATCCAAGAATGTGAAGACCGCCTTGGGGTTGGGTGTAGCTGTGACCTTCGTGTTGCTCATCACCGTTCCTGTGGACTATGCTTTGCAGACCTACGTTTTGGGCCCCAATGCTTTGGTTGAGGGTGTTGACCTCACATTCCTCGCTTTCATTCTCTTTATTGCAGTCATTGCAGGTATTGTGCAATTGGTGGAGATGATAGTAGAGCGATTCAGTCCTTCACTCTATGCATCCCTGGGTATCTTCCTGCCTCTTATTGCTGTGAACTGCGCTATCATGGGTGCTTCACTCTTCATGCAGCAGCGTGTCCAGATGGATTCCGAGACCAGTAGCCAGGCTATTTCCGGTTTTGGCGATGCCATTGCCTATGCTTTGGGCAGCGGTATCGGTTGGCTGATGGCCATTGTGGGCTTGGCCGCCATTCGTGAGAAGATGGCTTACACCGATGTACCCCGTCCTCTCCAGGGTTTGGGCATAACCTTTATCACCGTTGGACTGATGGCAATGGCGTTTATGTGCTTCAGTGGTTTGAAAATCTAAAATAGCAGGAGGAACAACAATGGATATGAATTTGATTTTAGCAAGCATTGCAGTATTCCTGGTTATCATCCTGGTGCTGGTTATCATCCTGCTTGTGGCAAAAACTTATTTGTCACCCAGTGGCAATGTCAGTATTACCATCAATGGTAAGGATACAGTGAGTGTGGGGCAGGGCGCCTCTCTCCTTGCAACGTTGTCTCAGGAGGGAATCTTCCTTCCCAGTGCCTGTGGAGGCAAGGGCTCCTGCGGACAGTGTAAGTTGCAGGTACCTGAGGGTGGTGGCGAAATTCTTGATTCCGAGAAAGGTCATTTCACTCGTAAGCAGATTAAGGATCATTGGCGTTTGGGTTGCCAGTGTAAGGTGAAGAGTGATATGTCCATCCGTGTCGATGATTCTGTGATGGGTGTCAAGGAATGGGAGTGCACTGTTATCGGTAACCGTAACGTGGCCACATTCATCAAAGAGTATAAGGTGGCTCTGCCTCCAGGTGAGCATATGGATTTCGAACCTGGTTCTTATGCACAGATTAGGATTCCCGCATTTGACTGCATAGACTATGATAAGGACTTTGATAAGAGCCTTATCGGAGACACTTATCTTCCCGCTTGGGAAAAGTTTGGCCTTTTTGGCTTGAAGTGCCAGAATCCCACAGCCACTATCCGTGCTTATTCGATGGCCAATTATCCCGATGAGGGTGACATCATCACGCTCAACGTGCGTATTGCCACTCCTCCTTTCAAGCCCAAGGATCAAGGTCCTGGCTTCATGGATGTCAATCCGGGTATAGCCTCTTCTTACATTTTCAGCCTGAAGCCAGGCGACAAGGTGGTCATGAGTGGTCCTTACGGAGAGTTCCGTCCCGTATATGGCTCTGGTCGTGAGATGATTTGGGTTGGCGGTGGTGCCGGTATGGCTCCCTTGCGTGCACAAATCATGCACATGCTCAAGGGACATGGAGTGAAGCCAGAAGACCGTTGCCGTCCTATGCATTATTTCTATGGCGCACGCGCTTTGGAGGAGATTCCTTTCCTTGACGATTTCCTGCAGTTGGAGAAGGACTTCCCCAACTTCCATTTCCACTTGGCCCTCGATCGTCCCGATCCAAAGGCTGATGCCGCAGGTATCAAGTACACACCGGGATTTGTTGCACCAGTGATGGGTGACACCTATCTCAAGCAGCATGAGGCACCCGAGGATTGTGAGTATTACCTCTGTGGTCCTCCAATGATGGCCAAGACTGTGCTTGACCTATTGCACAGCCTCGGTGTAGAAGACGATATGATTCGGTTTGACAACTTTGGAGGTTGATAGATTAGAGGGGAACCATTATGGTTTCCCTCTTTTTTCAAAGTAGTGATTCCTGGAGGAAATG
>JBJEKL010000036.1:0-19102 GCA_051878615.1 Bacteroidaceae bacterium
AACTCGATTATCCCCTCTTTGAGGGACTATTTGATTAAATTTAACTTCGTCCCAACTTTAACGGGACACTAATGGCATTATATATATAATAATGTATAGGACGAATGCATGCATTCAGATTGTGCGAACAGATCTGAAAACATCACTGTAATCATGAGAAATGTATGACTCAAGAGAAAGAGGGGGAGAATAGCATAAAGAAAGAGGGAGAAATGCGGAAATCAGACAAAACTGATGACAAATGTGACAAAAAGCCAAACAAACAAGCAGATTATTATGAAAGAAAAGGCAAAAAAGATTTGTTTTTCTTTTGGTTCTTGAAATATTGGATTAACTTTGCAACGACAAATCAGGCAAAAAAAAGCCTATGTCAGAGAGAATAAATTGAGAAATCAACAAATGTCTAATCTTTTAAATACGGATTTAAGATGAAAAAGATTACTTCTTTGGTTATCGCCCTCTTTGTGATGGCAACAAGCGCAACTGCTCAGTACAATGTGAGCGGTCATCGTTTCTTTGACAACTGGTCAATCGGTGTTGACGGTGGTATGACAACCAACCTGCATGACTTCGACACCCCCAATGGTGGTGTAGCTGGCATCCAGCTGACTAAAGGTATCACTCCCGTATTCTCACTTCAAGCCGAGGTTCAGGCTGGCTTCAACAACTGGAGCAACTGGAACGTTTCACACTCTGCATGTGTTGTTGACAACGTGACCTCTACCTTGATGGGTAAGATCAACCTGATGAACTGGTTCTGTGGTTACAAGGGTGCCCCCCGCGTGTTTGAAATAGGTCTGAAGGCCGGTGTAGGTTATATGCACTATTTCTATCCCGGTGATACTCAGTACAACAGTAAGCCCTATCGTAATGCTGCCGTAAGTAAGTTCGGTGTTGACTTTGATTTCAACTTGGGTGAGAAGAAGGCTTGGACTCTGAGCTTGAAGCCCGCTGTAGTAATCGACATGACACATGCAGACCGCACCAATGGTGTGAAGACTGGCTACTACTGCTCTCCCAATGCTATGTGGGGTTGCGACAACGACAGCCATTGCGGTCAGTTCAGCCACGCTGGAACCTTCCAGTTGACAGCCGGTGTTACCTATCACTTCAAGACCTCCAACAAGAGCCACCACTTCACAATGGTTGAGCCCGTTGTCGTAGAGAAGACTGTTGAGAAGATTGTAGAGAAGCCTGTTGAGAAGATCAAGGAAGTCCGCGTTGAAGTTCCTGCTAAGCCCTATGGTAACACTTACGTAGTAGAGTTCGCACAGAACAAGAGCATCCTCACAGGTACAGCCAAGGCTACCCTGAATGATGTTCCTGCCAATGCTACAGTTACTCTGGACGCATACGCTTCTCCCGAAGGTGCCAAGGCTTACAACAAGAAGCTTTCTCAGAAGCGTGCTGACGAGGTTAAGAAGTACTTGGAAGCTCGTGGTATCAAGGTGGTTAGTGCTACCGCTCACGGTGCTGAGAGCGAAAGTTCAAACCGTGTGGTTTACGTTCGCGTAAAGTAAGAATTTGACTGAATGTCATACCCTGGAGACGGATTCTGCACATGCAGGGTCCGTCTCTCTTTTGATATTGTTTCTTTTAGATAACAAGTATCCATTCCGAGATTGATTCCCTTCCATAACATACTACCGAGACATATAATGCAAAACAATCGGCATGCTGGATACATAGCAGGCATTCTGGCCGCAGCCTTCTATGGACTGAACCCTCTGTTTGCCCTTCCACTCTACACAGGGGGGATGGACACATGGTCTATTCTACTCTTCAGATACCTTCTGTCGTTACCCATGCTGGGTCTGATGCTATGCCGACGGGGAATCAGCTTTGACATCAACAGGTACGAAGCGCGTGACCTGTTTCTGTTGGGCATGCTCATGGCTGGCTCGTCGGCCCTTCTCTATTTTGCCTATAATCATATGGACGCCGGCATATCCAGCACTATCCTGTTTGTCTACCCCATCCTCACAGCCCTACTGATGGCCATCAAGTACCACGAACGTATGCAGTGGATTGTGGGCGCATGTCTGTTTGTGGCATCCCTGGGAATCTACATTCTGAGCACAAGCGGCAAGCAAAGCGAAGTGCACGTTACAGCCACAGGTGTTGTGCTGTCTATCCTTTCGGCCCTCTCTTACGCCTTCTACCTGACCTTCATCAACAAAGGCACACTCAGGGGAATGCCATCGGTAAAAGTAACCTTCTACGTGCTGGTCATGGGATGCCTGATGCTTGTTGCAGGTGTATGCCTTCAAGGCCATCTCACCATTCCCCATGGATGGTATTGGACATGTTCGCTGGGATCTGCCCTCTTTCCCACCACACTCTCTCTGGCGCTTACAGGTTTTGCCATCAACCGCATCGGCTCCACCGAGACAGCCATTCTGGGAGCCACAGAACCGGTCACAGCTGTTATTGTGGGAGTCATCGTATTCTCGGAACACATCAGTCTCCAAAGTGCCTGTGGAATCCTGCTCATCGTGGTTTCGGTATCAATAGTGGTGGCGAAAGACAAGTTCAAGAGACAAACATGCAGGGATACTTGCAGATAACAGAAGAATTCTGTAATTTTACATTTCAAACGCAGAAAAGAATATCAGGCACACACCAGAGACAGTTACGATGACGATAAAAAAGGCATCAACGAAAGATTAACCCAAATGACAAAAACAAGAGCGTATATCCTGACCATACTCTTCGCTATCCTTCTCCCCAAACATGTGTTTGCCCAAGGGATTGAAGCCGAAGAAGCCAACATTATCATCCTGCCATCAGCATATTACAGCCACTCCACATGGGAAGGAATCTCGTATGATGCCGACATGGGAGTAACCTCCGCATGGGGTGTAGATACAGACGTACAGGACACTCCACCCGCCGATGCACAAAGCAGAGACTGGTATGCATATGATTACACACCCACCAATGGCAATTTCGAATGGAAGGAGACACACGCTCCCTACTCCACGGATGCAACATTCGAAGGTATGAACTGCACCCAATGGGGAAGTGGATCCACCACCTCGGACATATACATCAGACGCACGTTCACACTTGAACCTTTCAATTGCGAAAAGGTATTTCTGGCTGCAGGACATGATGACGGAGAAAGCCATTATTACATCAACGGAACCCTGGTATACACAACGGGGAAGAACTGGACTGCCACAGAATACGTACAACTGACCAACGAGCAAGTGGCTCTACTATATACCGACGGACGCCCCAACGTGATTGCCATCCACGTGCACAACAACTACGGAGGCGGATATGCCGACTGCGGTATCTATGGTAAGCCCTACGAAGACAAAGAGATTGGCAATCTGCCCTTGGGATTTGTTGAAAGCTGGAACGCACGTATCCTCTTCAATCCCGAAGGAGGTTATAACGGACTACTGAACAACACTGAGAGTGAAATCCACGGATGGGAACGGCTCTACGAAGCCGCAAGCGGAGAAACCTACACCATTTCCCTACCCACAGCAGCCATGAGCGAAGAAAATGCACGGGTACAGTTCCACACACCCATCACAATCAAGAACACAAACCAATATCAGGTGAGAGTCGTACTGAAATCCGACAAAACATTTTCGGGCGTCAGGATGATTTTGGGAGAAAGCAACAACGAAGACAAGGAACTATTGAACGTAAGTCTTGAACTTACAGCTGGAGAAGAAAATACCATCGTCAAGTCCTACCTCACAGGTACAGATATCGATAATCTGAAAATGGAATTCCGCTTCCCCACCAAGGAAGACAATACCAACATTGAAATCAAACAAATAAGGATTTATAACCAGACAGAGCGAGTAGACCTATGGAAAGGTACATCCTATTTCAACTGGTTCTATTATGCCAATCCTACAGATGGCAAACGCATCAAGGACATGGCCATAGAGGGCAGGACGGAAACACTCTCCTGGACAGAACCGGACTTCGATGACTCCATGTGGACAGAAGCCCCCATGCCCATAGGCAACGCCGACTATATGCCCGAAGTGAAAACAACATGGCCCGGAGGAGAGAACACCAACCTGTGGGTAAGGCGTGACTTCACACTCAAGTTCATCGACCCTCGCTCAAGATATACACTCAGGGTGTGTCACGATGACAGTTACCGTATCTACGTCAACGGGCATCTGATCGATGCTGACAAC
The DNA here is from genome assembly GCA_051878615.1 of Bacteroidaceae bacterium. Taxonomy (GTDB): domain Bacteria; phylum Bacteroidota; class Bacteroidia; order Bacteroidales; family Bacteroidaceae; genus Physcousia. The sequence goes on from JBJEKL010000036.1 coordinate 4,173, forward strand.
GGATGGACAGACGGAAAAAAATATGTGAGCATTCCCATACCCTACTATTACTTGCGCGAAGGTACTAACGTGATAGCCACCTATATACAGCAGAACTGGGGCGGAAAATTTTATGATTGTGGCATGAAGGTGGAAGAAAACGTCTATGAGGACTTCGACCTTGATGCCGATCCCACTCAGATGGTTATCAACGAGATACAGGCTCTCAACGTGGACCAATATATCGACTGGTCATTCAATTACGGGAGTTGGATTGAACTCTACAATCCCACAGACAAACGCATCTCTTTGGCCGGAATGTGGGTAAGCACAGACAGCAACAATCCCTACCAATACCAGCTATCACAAAGTGCAGGAGTGATTCCTGCGAAAGGCTTCAAGACCCTATTCTTTGACCACAACAAGGAGGATGGCAACTATGGCGAGACTGCTGACAGACAGGTGCGTCTCAAGCTCTCCAGCGAAGGTGGAATGGTGAGCATAACAAATCATGACAGCACGCTCATCAACATGGTCAACTATCCCATGGCCACAGCCAGATGTTCCTACGCAAGAGTCACAGACGGAGCAGACACATGGGGAACCACAGGCACACCTACACTATCAGCCTCCAACAATACGTCAGAATTCTCCACAGAACGTCTGCCCGAGCCACAGCCCAACGTGGATACACGATTCTTCACAGAACCCATTGTGGTGAAAGTGCCCATTCCCGAGGGATATACCCTAAGATATACCACAGATGGAAGCACACCCACACGCACCAATGGAACTACGAGCAAGAGCGGAATCTTTACCGTCAGCAATACACTCATCCTACGACTGATATTCCTGGCCGACGGATACCTGCCCAGCAAGGTGGTCACACGCTCCTACATCAAGAAGGAGAAGGACTACTATATGCCTGTCATCTCCGTGACAACAGCACCCGAGAACCTCTACGGAGACAGCATCGGAGTATATGTGGACGGAGTAAACGGGATTGAAGGACGAAACCACGGAAAATCAAACAGGAACATGGATTGGGAGCGTCCGGTAAACGTAGAGATTATGGATACCGACGGACACATGCTCATCAACCAGGAAGCCGAATTCAAGGTCTCGGGTGGATGGAGCCGACACTTCATGCCTGCATCCTTCAAGATAAAAGCCAGCAAGAATTACGAAGGAATAAAGAGCCTGGATGCACAACTTTTCCCAAACAAGCCCTACAACAAATACAAGCAGATACTGATACGCAACGGAGGCAACGACAACTCCGACACATCAGGAGGCCGGCTGATAGATGCCCTCACACAACAGATCATCATCAGTAGCGGATATCTGGTAGACACACAGGACATGCAACCCATACATGTCTTCTTCAACGGGGAATACAAAGGGCTGTTCAACCTGCGTGAGACAAGCAACCGATACCATGGTACGGCCAACTATGGTTATGATGACGATGAAATGGATGCGTTCGAGTATGCGGGCAAGTACGTTCAGACACAAGGTACAAGAGATGCTTTTGAAAACTGGCTGAAGATTTCATCAGAAGCAAACGATTCGGCAGGATATGCACGTTTATGTGATGTGGTTGACATCGACGAATATACCAACTATTGGGCAGCAGTAACCTACATCGGCTCAAGCGACTGGATATGTAACACCAACAACGTAAAGGGGTACCGCAATGCCAACAACGGCAAATTCCATCTGGTATTGCTTGACCAGGATTTCGGATGGTCACTCACCAACTCCCTGAGCCAATTGGAAGGAAACAGGAGCAACGAACTGCTCTCCATATATAACAACACCAAGAAGAACAAGACCTGGCAAAAGAAATTTGTGGATGCATACTGCCTCATAGACGGAAGTGTCTTTACCTCAGAAAGATGCGTTCAGATAGGTGACAGCATATGCGACATCATGGAACAGGCTCTTGCCTACGAAGGAAGAGATCCCTGGCGAACATTCAACAGAATACGGCCCGCCATGGTGAGCGAAAGTTGGAAGAAAGCAAAAATGGAAGATTTGCGTAAGAACTTCGGTCTGCCAGCAGGAATGAATGTTACCTTCAAGGGAAACATTCCCCAAGCATCCTTCAGACTCAACGGACAACCTGTACCTCTCAATACCTTTGCTGGAACTCTCTTTGCCCCTGTAAGTATCGAAGCGTCAGCACCTGCCGGATACAACTTCAAGGGATGGATACAGACAGATGCCGACAGCGCTATCGTCACCACCGACCATACACTCACATTGACAGATGACAATCCTGCACATTACGAAGCCCTTTTCGAACCCATCAAGTCATCAGCCCTGTCACATGCAGGAGCACACCCTGTGGTTATCAATGAGGTCAGCGCACAAAACAGCATATTCCAGAATGACTTCTTCAAACGTGCTGACTGGGTGGAGCTCTACAACACCACCAGCGAAGATATTGACCTCACAGGCATGTATCTGAGCGACACACCCGAGAACCCCTACCAGTTCGCCATTACAGCTGCAGCAACAGAAGAGAGCAGCACTCTGCTGCCAGCACATGGTTACAAGATCATCTGGATGGACAAGGTGGCAGGGGAATCACAACTTCACGCCTCGTTCAAACTGAAGAATGCAGATGAAGCCATGCTACTGCTCACCTCTGCCGACCGTACCTGGACCGATACCTTGCGTTACAACGTGCATACGGGAGAAGAAAGTGTGGGGCGTTATCCCGATGGAGGCAAACGCATATATAAGATGATGCATCCCACCATAGCGGCTCGTAACTGGTTGACAGAGAGTGCTGCATGGCTATATGGCGAGGACGTCAACTTTGATGACTCGGGATATCCCACAGCCATCCAGGAACCTTCAATGGCACAAACATCACCCATCATACGCACGGAATACTTCAGTCCCGACGGCATACGTATCCCAATGCCCAAGACTGGCATCGTGATTATTCATCACACGCATGAAGACGGAAGCATAAGCATGAAGAAAGTGGTGCTAAGCGGCAAATAAGATTTGGGTTGGGTGTATCCTCACCAATAACCTTCGGCTCAAAAAAAACTATAATCCCAAATCAATCATTAGATTTGGGATTATAGAGAGCTACAAAGGAAGTACTCTGCTCTGTTTGTTGGTAACAAGATAAGCCTAACGACACTTTCTCGTCATATTCTGGCACGTCGCACCCACAGGGTGTGTACAAGAACAGACATCCTATAAAGGCTGTCGAGAGAGAGAGAAATAGTCTGCTATTCTATCAGAGTGCTTATACATATCAATCCATACGGTCACGATAATCTTCATACACATACTCACGTAAGACCTCACGACTGCCATCGGTATGCTCGAGCACAATAGAAGGATGAGGAATACCGTTGAACATATTGGTTTTCACGGTGGTATAGTGCAACATATCCTCGAAGACAACTTCCTGTCCCACCTCAAGCGGAGCATCGAGGAGCCAGCAACCCATAAAATCACCGCTCAGACAACTGTTACCACCCAGCCGATACACGTGACCCAGAAGGGGCTGACTATTGAGACTATATTCTGCCTCTTGCCATACGTAATCGGCAGGCAAGGACTCGGCGCCACGCACAACAGGCTGATAAGGCATCTCCAGACAATCAGGCATATGACAGGTGAAAGACACATCAAGAATGGCTGTCCTGACACCATGATTCTCAACCACATCTACTACATGAGACACCAAACAACCTGTTTGCCAGGCAAAGGCACTTCCTGGTTCGAGGATAATTTGCAGATGAGGATAACGAGCCCGTAAGGAGCGTAATATCTCTACTAATAAAGGAACGTCATACTCCCGGCGTGTCATCAGATGACCGCCTCCCAGGTTGAGCCATTTAATCTGAGGAAACCATCGGCCAAACTTTTCCTCCAAATGAACAAGTGTGTTCTGCAATGCCTGCGCACTACTCTCACAATGGCAATGGCAGTGAAAGCCCTCAATACCCTCTGGAAGCAGTTCTGGCAACTGGCTGGCCAATACGCCAAAACGACTTCCCGGAGCACAAGGATTATAGAGTTCGGTCTCTATTTCGCTGTATTCGGGATTGACACGAAGTCCCATACTGACGGGATGCTCCCCATAAGCCAGAACCTGGGGAGCAAAGCGCTCGTATTGCGTGAGCGAGTTAAAAGTGATGTGACCGCTACAACGGAGTATCTCAGGAAAATCCTCCTCTGTATAAGCAGGGCTATAGGTGTGGGCAAGTGAACCAAACTCCTCAAAAGCCAACCGTGCTTCATAAAGACTACTGGCTGTGGTATGGGAGATATACTCACGCATGATGGGGAATGTCTTCCACAGGGCATAAGCCTTGAAGGCGAGGATAATCTCTGCTCCACTCTCTTGCGATACTCTTCGGATGAGTTCCAAGTTCTTGCGTAAGAGCGACTCTGAAAGGAGGTAATATGGTTTCATGGGTTAGTAGACAAGCCTTACATTATCCACCCATAACGTGTTACCTACGGTACCCACATAGGCTCCCCCGTGGCTACTGTCAAACTTCACCACGATATGGGTGGGAGTCTCATTAGCATCAGCCCATCCTTCCTCCACCACAGGCACCAGTTTGCCCTTGCTGTTCTTGGCATAGAAGACACGGTCACCTGTGATCAAGTCCATCCAACTCTGGAAGAAACTCTGATGAGAGATGTCGCCATAATGGATAGGGAATTCCTTGTCCTCTACCCATCCCTGGCTATTATCCGAGAAGCGATGACGCATGGTGCCGACACGAAGCGCATGAATATTGCCATCCTCGTCCTCCCAACGTTTTTGCAGCAGGCACATGGCCTCACCCATATCCTTTCCAGGGATGGTCTTCCTCTTGCTGAAACCTGTCTCGCGAATACGTTCAGTATCACCAGGAGAAAAATACTTGTAGTCAAACTTGAGTGCCGTGGGTCTGCGGGTGAAGGGTATGCCTATGCTCATCTTCGACATGGGATTCGAACTGCTGGTGATAGGCTCCACCATGGTACCCGTGTAAATACTGCCAGCAGCCAAAACGCTGATATTGACGATACCGATAGCCTTACACTTAACGATGTGGGTGTAGAGTTTGGCACACTTGCCATGACCTGGATGCTCATCGGGATAAACACTCACGTTGGTCTTCACCACACCACACACCTTAGCATATACGTTGCTGTTTGCCCATGGACAACCTCCCTGATTGGTAAAGGCTCTCTGACCATCAAAGGTGCCTGTAGGACCTACCTCGTAGAGGGTCTGATGCTTGCCACCCACCAGGACGCTCTCGTGAATATCACGTGTAATCCATGTATCAAAGTCACCAAACTTGAGAAGTTCTTCTTCAGCCATTACACCGAGGGCCATTACAGCCATCATGCAAGCAAGAATTGTCTTTTTCATATCACTTCTGTCTTGATTAATATCTATTTATATTTGAATATACATCTATCCGATAAATGTATGACTATACATGTTTATGAACGAAGCATGATGCTGTCTGTAGGTAGGGAGCAAGAATCAGAACGCCTCGTTCATGTTAAACTCTATTCCAGGCTTGTTCTTGGTCAGTCCGAAATCAATACGAAGGTTTACATTCTTTTTGAATTCCCATCTGAAGCCAACACCGGCATTAGGAAGAATCTGATGGAAATATATATGACGGAAATCGGGGAACGCATTGGAAGCGCCTGCAAATACAGCCATACCTATCCGTTTCCACAGATGCTGACGAAGCTCCACCTGACTCTCAATCAAATTTTTGTCTCGATAGCGTCCCTCGTAATATCCTCGCATGTGACTCCCCTCACCCACCATGGCAAGCATATTCCAAGGTACCTTGTCACCATAATTGAACAAAGAATGCACCTCCATGGCCAGGACAGACCCTTTCCATGCCTTACGATAAGCCGAATAGGTGAGTTCGGTACGCATGAACTTGCTTCCTGCCTGCAGTTCGGGATAGAACATCTGGGATATTCTCAGGTAATTTCCACGAGAGGCGTTGGTGGCAACATCACGGCTGTCATACTGAACCACGGCACCTATACCCGTAGAGAGCACCTCGGTACTCTGACCATAGAGCAGGTCAGGCCGTTCCATGTCACGTGCGTTCAGATTATTGATTTCAATCTGAGGACCCAGATAAAAATTGTTGGCCACTCTGAAAACATAATCGCCACGAAAATACAATTGCATGGCATCATACGAACTCTGCAAATCGTCGTTGATAGCATTTTTGAATCCGATACCCCAAAAATCGGTTGGCTGTCGCTTGAACCGCGCCTTATAAGACCATCGTTGGGCATCATGACGCATGTAGTTGTTTCCGTTCAAAGTCAACAGATACATGCCTGAAACATATATGGAGAAAAAAGCATTGATATTGCTTCGTTGCAACAGAGAATCAGTCCTATCCCAAGAATAAAGTCCACTCACGCCTCCACCAATGCCCAGACTGGTGGTCTTATTGTATGAAGGACCTGCCAGGATACCCCAGTCGAATCGTTTGTTACGTCCCTTGTTACTGTTTTTGAAATATCGTTTAAGCCAACCGAAAGCCTGCCTTTTGTGCATGGTCTGCTGCAAGGTGCCGTTTGACATCAGCATACTGTTCAACTGCATCAAGGTGCTGTCGGTCGTGGGGGTTGCCAACAAGGTATCACATCCAACATGGGTCTCCACATCGGATCCTGGGCCGTTATCAATACCTTCATTTATGGTATTTTTGCTCCATGCACAGGTACTCATAAGAGCGAGTATCAAGCATGCAAATAGGGTCTTTTGAGTTTTCACGGCTGCAAAGATACTGAAAAAACAAGCGAGCACATTGTCCAAAAAGGGAAATATGAGTACTTTTGCAAGTAATTGCGGTACAATTATGACGAAAAGACAAAAATGTCTGAACTATCGGACAACAGAACACATAACGACAAACGTCATGGAGACAGAAGAAAAAATCATAGCACAAGACATCAGACTACTTGAAATACTCTCACAAACGTTTCCTGATGCCGATAGCGCAAGCACGGAGATTATCAATCTGGAAGCCATCATGAACCTGCCTAAGGGAACAGAACATTTTGTGGCTGACATACATGGAGAACATGAGGCTTTTCTGCATATACTAAGGAATGCGAGCGGAAACATCAAACGCAAGGTTACCGAACTGTTTGGCACAAAACTAACTCCCGCTCAAATAAGTGAACTTTGCACACTCATCTATTATCCCGAACGTCGTCTGGAGATGGCTGCCGAGGATACGTCCGACGAGGAACTCGGGACCTATTATGCCACCACACTCTTCCGCCTCATACAAGTATGCAGGTCGGTAAGCAGCAAGTACACACGAAGCAAGGTGCGAAAGGCCCTCCCCCAACAGTTTGCATACATCATAGAGGAGATGTTACACGAGAGTCCGAGCGACGACGACAAAGAGGCTTATTTCCATCGCATTATCGAGAGTATCGTCCAGACGGGACAGGCCCAGAATTTCATCACGGCCATCTGTTCAGTCATCCAGCGCCTGAGCATTGACCGGCTGCACATCCTGGGAGACATCTTCGACCGAGGACCAGGAGCACATATCATTATGGACTACCTGATGGAACGTGACAACTTTGACATACAATGGGGCAATCACGATGCCCTGTGGATGGGCGCTGCGGCTGGCAACGAATGTTGCATAGCCAACGTGCTGAGGCTCTCCCTGCGCTATTCCAACATGACAACTCTGGAGGATGGCTATGGCATCAACCTGGTTCCGCTGGCCACCTTTGCCATGGATACCTATGCTGATGATCCTTGCGAGGGCTTCCTCCCTATCACTGCCCAAGGCCAGATGCCTCTCGGAATGAAAAACCGTATGCTCACAGCACGCATGCACAAAGCTATCACCATCATACAGTTCAAACTTGAGGCACAGATGCGCCTCCGTCATCCAGAGTGGAAGATGGCGTGTCCCTTTGGACTTCAAAGCATCGACTTCAATCAGATGGCTTGCGTGGTGGATGGCAAGAGCTATGCACTCAAAGACTGCCATCTGCCCACAGTCAATCCCGAGGCACCCAACACACTGACAAATGCCGAGGCCGAACTGATAAGAAGGCTGCGACACTCATTCCGCATATCGGAAAAACTGCAACGGCACGTGCAACTGCTCTTCTCGCACGGATGCATGTATAATATATGTAATGGTAACCTGCTCTTCCACGCCTCGGTACCCCTAAACGCCGACGGAATGCTCAAGGAAGTGGAAGTCTGCGGCAAACGATATAGCGGACGCGAACTGATGCACCACATAGGCATGTATATACGCTCGGCATTCCAGGCAGACACGCCCAAAGCAGAGCGTAGTGCTGCCCGGGACTATTTCTGGTACCTGTGGTGTGGTCCCGACAGCCCCCTTTTCGACAAGGATCACATGACTACCTTTGAGCGGTATATGCTACAGGACGAGAACACGTATCATGAGGAAAAAGGCAATTACTTCAAGCTACGCGACCGTCAGGACGTATGTGACCGCATCCTGGATGCCTTTGGGGTACAGGGCGAGGGACGACACATCATCAATGGTCACGTCCCCGTGCATGCAGCCCAAGGAGAGAACCCCATCAAGGCCGGCGGACGACTGATGGTCATTGACGGGGGCTTCTCACGTGCCTATCACAACACCACAGGCATTGCCGGATACACCCTGGTTTACCACAGCCGTGGCTTCCAGCTCATCCAGCATGAGCCTTTCACCAGCACACGAGATGCCATCCTACGGCAAACCGATATCAAGAGCAGTACGCAGATTGTGGAGATGAGCGGCAGACGCATAAGGGTGAAGGATACAGATAAGGGCAAGCAATTACAAACGCAGATACACGAGTTGCAACAGCTCCTTTATGCCTACCGGCACGGCATTCTGAAGGAAAATGCCAAAAGATAACCCACGCACACACACCACACAAAATCATCCATACCAATATGAGACTCATCAAAATGGCCGGGGGATTGGGCAACCAGATGTTTATCTATGCCATGTACCTGGGCATGCACAAGCGATTCGGAGACGGTGTGCGCATCGACATTACAGACATGTTGCACCTGCACCCTCACAATGGCTACGAACTGCATAGCGTGTTCGACCTCCCTCCCTGCGAGTTCCATACCCACCGCATATTGAAGAAGATACTCGAAGGCACTCTGTTCCGCATTATCCTGGAGCGGCACCAGCACGGAAGCATGAGGGCATACCGAGAGCGTATGTGCTGGCCCTTCGTCTATTACAAGGGGTTCTATCAGAACGAGCGATATTTCGCCGATGTGGAGCAAGAGGTGCGCAGGGCCTTTACCTTCAACACGGAAAAGGCAAGCCGTCAGTCACGTCTGCTCATGGAGCGTTTGCAGGCTGACCCCTATGCCGTGTCGGTACATGTGCGCCGCGGCGACTATGTTTCCCCACGCTATTGGCATAGTATGGGACGATATGTCGGCGCCGCTTATTTTCAAAGAGCTATAGAGCGCATGCGATCCCTTATACCCGAAGCGCATTTCTACGTCTTCTCTGATGATCTGCCATGGGTACGCAGCCATCTTCCCCTTGCCACTGCCAACTTTGTTGACTGGAACGTGGGGAAGGACAGCTGGCAGGACATGATGCTCATGAGTGTCTGCCACCACCACATCATATCCAACAGCACCTTCTCCTGGTGGGCAGCCTGGCTCAACCCCCGAACCGACAAAGTGGTCATGACTCCCCGACAATGGGATTCCACACACATGGCTTTGGAGATAATCCCTGCCTCGTGGATTACCATCGACAACCAGCCTTCAGAAAGTTAAGATATATTATCCCACAGGAGTTGGGAGCCCTGATATTGGCATATTTTAAGGAAATATTGTCCTGTATGCGCACAATCTTCCTATATATCCGAGGTTGTTCGTATCTTTGCATAAAGGATAGATTCGACATTGCTATTCAAGACATATACAAGATATAAACCTTTTTCACTATGACCATCACGATCGTCATCCTTACGTTTACCATTGTCATGTTTGTATGGGGGCGCATACGTTCTGACATTGTTGCATTGACCGGTCTGTCTGTCATGCTTATCGCTGGAATATTGACACCGGAAGAGGCTCTGGCCGGTTTCTCTTCACCCATAGTGGTCATGATGGTGGGGCTGTTCGTAGTGGGAGGAGCCATTCTGCAAACGGGACTGGCACGTAAGATAGGCGAACAACTCATGAGGCTGTCCAACGGGAACGAGAATCTAACCCTTCTGCTCATCATGCTGGTTACCTCGGTCATCGGTGCTTTTGTGAGCAATACAGGTACCGTGGCTCTGATGATGCCCATTGTGGTCAGCATGGCATCCCATACAGGAATCAGGATTTCACGTATGCTTATGCCGTTGGCTTTTGCCGGCAGTCTGGGTGGCATGCTCACACTCATAGGCACCCCTCCCAACCTGATTATCGACGAGACCCTGCGTGAGTCGGGTTACAAAGGGTTGCTGTTCTTCTCGTTTCTGCCTGTTGGCATCATCAGTATGATAACAGGCACGATTGTACTCCTTCCCTTGAGCAAATGGTTTCTGACAAAGAAGGACCGACAGGACGGGAAAACAAATGTCGCGGAGAGAGAAGAGGCAGTCAGGAACACCTTGGGAAAGAAGCATAAGACAAAGCAGAAGACACCCACCGAACTGGCACAGGAATACAACATAGCGCAACGCATACACAGGTTTCTCGTCACACACGACTCCCTTTGCAAAGGCCAGAACGTGGGAGCGTTGAGGATACAGGAGACCTATGGAATATCCATTATCGAGATACGAAACGAGCGTATGAGACACCTTTCCCTGCTCAAGGATGTACATCAAAGCATGCCTCTGGCCGACAGCATCCTGCACGAAGACGACATCCTATATGTGACAGGAGATGCCGAGCAGATGAAAGGCATGGCTCAGAAGATGAATCTCAAACGCCTGGGAGTGGACACCCTTCACTTCTATGACCTGGGACTGACAGAGCTCATCGTCACGCCGGAGTCGATGCTCAAGGACAAGAAAGTGCGTGAGGCAAAACTCAGAGAGAGATTCAAGATCAACGTTCTGGGAATAAGAAACGGGGAGAATTACAAGACCGAAAATCTTGCAGACGTGCGACTGGGGACAGGTGACGTTCTGCTGGTACAAGGCAGATGGGAGGATATCATGCAACTCAACGATGACCATGACAACTTCATCGTGTTCGGAAGTCCGGAGCAAGCGCATTCCAGCATCATCATTGACCACAAGGCCCCATTGGCAGCAGCAATTATGCTGGCAATGGTGGCAGCCATGGTGGTCGACACAATACCCATAGCACCAGTTACGGCCGTTATTATCGCCGCACTGCTCATGGTGCTTACAGGATGTCACAGGAGTGTAGATGCGGCATACAAGACCATCCATTGGGAGAGCGTGGTTCTCATCGCCGCCATGATGCCCATGTCTGTCGCTTTAGAAAAGACAGGAATCTCACAAACCCTCTGCGACATGCTCATCCAGTCGGTAGGAACCCTTGGTCCTACGGCCCTGCTGGCAGGCATCTATCTCTGTACATCGTTCCTCACCCTCTTCATCAGCAACACTGCCACGGCTGTACTCATGGCCCCCATAGCAATGGCTGCCGCCAAAGGTATCGGGGTAATGCCCTATGCCTTTCTCTTTGCCGTGACCTTGGCGGCAAGCATGTGCTTTGCCTCGCCATTCTCCACCCCGCCCAATGCGCTGGTAATGAAGGCAGGCAATTATTCATTCACCGACTACCTGAAGGTAGGATTGCCTCTGCAGGTCGTCATAGGCGTGGTGATGGTATTCCTGCTGCCCCTGCTGTTCCCCTTCTGAGCAACCGGCCGACACATGTCTGTGTATTGGTACGCCACGTCGGTTCCCTCTTCTACATCTCCTAATAGCATGTAAGGATGATCCGGGAATAGTGTTTCACCTATAATGTGGATTGGGCTGAATCAATTTCACAATACGCTCCAGCCATTCACGATCGATATCATCGAAGGTGTGAGTTTGGCTACTATCGATATCAAGAATGGCAAAAACATGACCCGAGTTCAGGCACAATGGAACCACGATCTCGCTTTGTGAGGCGCTGGAACATGCTATATGGTCAGGAAAACAATTCACGTCGGGCACAATGATCGTGTGACCCTCGGCCCATGCCTTGCCACACACACCACGGCCATATCCGATGCGGGTGCAAGCCAATGGTCCCTGGTAAGGACCAAGCACCAGTTCGCGGTCCACTACACGATAAAAACCTACCCACATCCAGGACAGGGTTTCAGAAGGAGTCTGCTGTTCGGCCGTGCGAGGTGGGAAGGAGGAAGGTGCGAAAGTTTCCCACAGCATGGATGCCACATTGGCCATATTGGCTATCATGTCCATTTCACCCTGGATCACAGCCTCAATCTGAGGCAACAAGACAGCATAGCGTTCCGCCTTGGAACCGCCGGCAAGCACCAGTTCTTCAGCCACGTCAGTCCTCTCCTTCGGCTTTGACGGGCATGAAATGCATCTCGCTCTCAGCCTTCTCACGCGGGAAGGTGAAATACACACAGAGGGCTTCCGTACACACATGTCCCTGGGCATCTATCAGTTCCGCCTCGATAGTATAGAGGTTGCGCACATGGTCACGTATGCGTGCTCTTACAGTCAACGAGCCCTGATTGGTCATGATGGGCCTCCGATAGCGCAGTTCCATCTTGGAGGTCACACCAGTGGTCTGCAACTTACGCATCACCACCCATCCGCACACCTCATCAAGCAACAAGGCATGTATGCCCCCATGTAAAGTGTCAAGCCATCCCTGATAATTGACTGAGGGCGTCCATTCGGCCACGATATCGTCACCCTCCTCATAAGGCTGAAGGTGCACGCCAAAGGGATTTCCTGGTGCACATCCTATACAATTATATCCCTTGAGACCTACCCATGGGTTCTTGAGTTTTTTGCGTTCCATATACTTTATTTATTTTTATTCAAGATTTCCTGCTTGTCTATCACCACATAGATGGTATCCACCACACATCCCGGGCGTTGACCAAACTGCTTCAGAGGATTGGCAAAGTCCTTGTCAAGAACAGTCACTCCATCAACGAAATAGTCAGTCTCCCCACGGTTGTTGAACACATTCTTGAAGCCCCACACCTCATGATAGCAAATCTTAAGTTTCCAACCCTCCACCTGAGCTTGCTTCATCAGAGCAATAAGAGAGTCCTGATCGTCCCGGTCGTTGTCGAAACTAAACGAGAAGGGCTCTCCGCTGGTGTTCATGCCCGTCTGTGTCATATTGAGCCGACCCTCCCAAGAGTCATAGATAACACCCTTCTGCGTAAACTCGACGAGATTTCCCACCTTCTCTCCGTTGGAATAATTCTCCTTACATGACTGCAGAAATCCAAAGAACAGAATCACGGAGAGTACGGGGACGACTCTCTTCATGTGATGAATATATTTATCCATTTGTGTAAATATTGGTTCTAATCTCATTCATTTAAAGTCAAGCCACATGTTCAGGTGTAGCAACCCCTCCATCATGAAGGACTCCGAAGTGGCTCTGAATCCCAGCTTCTCATAGAATCCCTGTTTGGTAGCCTGGGACTCTATGAAAATACCACGCTCGGCAGGAAACAGACTATGAGCCAGGGCTATGGCCTTCCGCATGATTAGTGCCCCAAAGCCACGCCCCCTCACAATGGTGACAACACGGCCTATACTCAGATGGAGCAACTTGGTACCGGCAGGACAAATACGACATTGGGCCACCGTCTGCCCCTCGTAGTCTATCCAGAGGTGGATAGCCTTCTGGTCATGGTAATCCACATCCTGGTACACACAATCCTGCTCCACCACAAACACCTGTGAGCGCGTATGCAGCAGGGCATACAACTCATCGGTGGTCAACTCATCAAAAGTGCGTACCTGCAACCTCATCCCCTCGGGCATGTCAGCCATGACCCTGGCCGTTAAGGCCTGGTATCGCTCCTTGTCATATATATTCCTTGTCAAATCCATCACTTGATACAAATTGGCGTCAGCGTCATGACAACGAAACACCACGGATTACAAAATTACAGGAAAAGCCTGTCATTGGCAAACGTTTCCGCCACTTTCGATCATCAGATTGGCCATCATACCGCATGTCTGATTCCTGGATTGGACCGGAAAGAAGACTTCCATGCAACACACATGTGGTCTCTGAACTGGAAAAAGAGCTACTGAACGCATATTCTGTGACCCTTCCCAATGCAGACAATTTGAGTGATATTGAATTTGAAATGCCATATTACATTAACAATCTGTTTTCATGAAATTTACTTGGTAGGTCCTACCGACTTAGGGTTATGAATTTAATGATAGCCCAGTTCAGTATAAGATAGCGATCTGCGGCATGTGAAGACAGCGGCAATTCCCTTGAGTAACATATTGGTATATCTCCTGAGATTACAACATACAGGTATCATCGTGGAATCCGCGAAGGTCCTGACAGTACACCTTCCGAAAGTTCCCAGATTAAGGAAGAACATGAATTGGAAGAATACGCGACATTCCAGTTCCACAAAGCGGTTATACGGAACGGATTTCGGAAAATACAACTTCATCATGCCCTTGATGAAAAACAAATAGTAGTGTTTGAAATTGCGGAATGAACCGAAATGGAAATACAACAGAATGGTCATGATTTCGCTATCAGACAACGAGGCATGGCGATGTCTACGCTTAAATCATGTTGTAAATAAAATGTTTATGCACCTCACGAGACACCGCAAAGGTACTATAAACCATGAGAATGAGCACAATGTTGCCACCATACAGGCGTATTATCCACCGAACAGCACTATATAGTCGTCCCTTAAAAGGTTGTTTTCTTTCTAATAATCAACAAATTAACA
>JBJEKL010000037.1:0-18915 GCA_051878615.1 Bacteroidaceae bacterium
GGGCGCGTGGATTGAAACACCGGATTGAGGCGACAAAGGACTTTGCGGATGTCGTCGCGCCCTACGTGGGCGCGTGGATTGAAACTGTTGTGCCGAGATATACGGCCATGCCAAGGTGTCGCGCCCTACGTGGGCGCGTGGATTGAAACGGTGAAGACAAGGTATACGGTAATGCCGAGATATGTCGCGCCCTACGTGGGCGCGTGGATTGAAACATGCCAAGCCACACGCGCAATGCCAATCCACACGCGTCGCGCCCTACGTGGGCGCGTGGATTGAAACAGATCGAGGATCGACAGTAACCGTAACGCATATCTTGTCGCGCCCTACGTGGGCGCGTGGATTGAAACGCCACAGCAAGAGGAAGAAAATAAATCCTCTTCGTCGCGCCCTACGTGGGCGCGTGGATTGAAACCCACGTCCTCAAGACGTTGCTGAGTTGCTCTCGCTCGTCGCGCCCTACGTGGGCGCGTGGATTGAAACGCGTTTTCCCGTATCTACCTGACATAGATCCGCTTCACCTTCAAAATCCCTAAAAAGAGCCCTTTTCCCCGCAAACGTTTGCGTGTAAAAGGCTATTCTGTTTTTTGGTGGGCATGGAATTTCTGCACACCATAATTTGATCACCATTTGGGGGCTGTGATACGGTAAGGATGATAGGATTCTGATGTTGGTCGGGTGGGAGTTTAGCAGAAGATCCAAGCCAGTGTTTGAATGGTGGCACCGTGTTGTGTTTCTTTGGAGGTGATGTAATGACGTGTGCCTTATCTTAAATCAGTGATATGGTCTTTCTTCCTTCCTGTCTCTATCTTCATGAGGTTATCACTGGCTTGGTCTTCTCCTATTGTTATCTGACATTCAATCTTTTTATTTTCATTGTCATTCTTGCACTCTCGCGTTCGCTTGACAATGCCTTTTATATTGATAGAAACTATTGTTCTTTGTTTTCGATTGCAAATTTAGACCAAGAGTGATATTCTGCATAGGGGGAGTATATCATATTTCTCTTATATTTATGTATGATAAGTATTAAATTTCTATACCGGAACTATCAAATCTATTGTGTTTCATGATGATATGGTATATGACAGGTTTCAAATGGAAGACGAAAAAAGCCATGGATTTTCTTAAGAATCCATGGCCTGGCTTGGTATTTGTGATTTTGATATGAATTTTTGTAGTCTTGCTATGCGGAAGAGCTTCTATTTATATTACTTTTACTCGTTGTTTGGTTCGCTGATTTTGTTCAGGACATACCCTTGACGGTTCACATTGACAACTTCAAAGGGTAATGTGCGTAATGCGTTCCTTATGGATGACACCAGAGTATTTATCTTGGCGTTGGTGCTCTCGCAGTCGCAATTATAGGTGGAGTCGTCGAGTACACCGGCAAAGTCATTCTTGCTGATGAAATGGTCGTTCTTGAGAGTCATGTATTGCAGGATGAGCAATATCTGCTGCCGGCACCGTATTTTTTCTTTGCCATAGACAAGTGTCCCGTGTGGGAGGTCCACGCGTAGTTCTTTACAAGGGTCGGTCACCTCTTCTTGTTGGCTGGACTGTGATGGTTCTGTGATGGTGATAAGCGTGAGTATGATGCAACATGGCACCAGTATGGAGAACACAGTGGTAAAGATGGTAAAGAGGGTGGATAATTCCAATACTTCCGACAATACACCGCTGACGTGGAGCAATGAGATGAGGGCACACACAGAAATAAGTGTGAGTGTGAGTACACTCAAGGTCTTTTTCCAACGTGCCAAACGTGTCTGTATGGTGGGTTTAGTATCGCGCTCTATGTTCATGCTTAGTTAGTACCTATCTGTTGTAGATGGTCTGGTTTTTGATGGGACTTCATCTCAGTTGGTGCAGGAAGATTACAGGGTTGTCGGTTTGATGTAGACCTGCTGATGTGAACTGATTGAGCCCGTATGCTTTTTCTGTTTGGAGGAGAACATAGGCTGGCATAATGCTGATCAACTGTCCGTCCTTGGCGAAGACAGGGGAAGATAGATAGGGGAAATTGGTGTCAGGGTTGTTCATTATAGTCATGTTTTGCGTACTTCCGTCTGTCTTTATGCGTGCAAGCATATAGGACAAACCGCACTCCCCAAACATTTCGTATCCAATATATTCTGCTTCAGATGTTGTGTGATGGAGGGCTATGCCACGCACCACAGATTTGTGTCTTGTCATCTGAGTGAGTTCTTCAAAGGTGTAGTCCTCAAGTTTCTCTGGTATCTGATCCTTTGTGTTGAACCTGTATGCCTTGTGTGGCGTACATTGGCCCTCGGAAAGCACCTTGATCTTTGTCTGGAAGGGGTTGGTAATCAGTAGGGTATCACCATTTTGTTCCACAAAGGGGTGGTAGGTGTCAGATATGTAGGACTCTGTTCGACTGAATGGTTCGGATTCATGTGTGAACCTCTGGGAGCGTATGTCCATGGTGATGAAATTGGACATGCGGTTATTGCAGTTGCCTGATGCCAGTACAATGGTGGAATCTGCCAATACCCGGAAGTCCAGATAATAGTCGTGAACGGGGTATATGCTTTCGAGATGGCCGTCAAATGAGTATCTGATGATACGCTTCTGTGGGCGGCAAAGCACAAATATGCCGGTTTTCGTCACATCGAACGCATCTGCTGTGGCATATTGGCCACTGCTGAGTCCCATGCTGTCAAGGGTGGCTATGTGCCGGCCTGTGGTGGAGAATGTGAATATGCGTCCTGCATCGTCAAGGATGAACAGAAGGCTGTCTTGGAAGCGTATGTCCTTGACTTCGGACAGCATCGGGTCGGTTACAGTGTCAAGCTGGATGTAGGTGTAACTCGAAATGAAACTGTCGGCAGGGAGGTCTTCGTGAACGTTCACACGGACAATCGGGAAATGGTCATTTTCTTGTCGCGTACAAGCGGCAAGCATTATCATAAGTGTGGTCAGACTTGTCAGTATGAACTTTGAATAGTGCATGTCTAAATAACGAAAATAGGCGCGTCTTTATTTTGGCGCGCCTTATGTCAGTTCTCTATCGTTTTATATAGGTCATCGCAGGAAACTGGTCGGAATGAGGCATCTCCTCCTTCTTCGTAGTCAAGTCGGCCATCTATGGTGATGAACCCTGCTGTGTTGGCTTGGAGAGTGGTGCCGTCGCTGAGACGCACCTTTTGGCCTTTACCCACGAATACTGTACATCTGGATTCGCGCGCCATCCAAGTTGTTGTGGTCTCATTGCCTGTCAAGGCTTCCACGTTCTCTGACAGCAGAGGGTTTGCGGCATTGGTGCCCATGCCGTCGAATGTGCGGTATTCGCCATACGACCACATTCCGCCTATAGCGGCAAGGCATGCCATTGCTGCCCACAGAGTAGCTTCTGTTCTTTTCTTCATCTTGTAATCTTTATCTTGTCGTCGTCTTTATTCTTCTTCCTGTTTGCAAGCTGTTGGCATGTTCGCTTATGCTGTTCTCCAACTTGGATGTGGATGATATACTTTCAGGCTGTAAAGGTACGTCAATAATTGGGTTCCTGCAAATGTTTGGATGCTTTTTCGCTTTTGAGGCGTAATTTTCTTGTTTGTGGCAATGATCTTGGATCATTTCGGGCAGATTTGTTTGGAATATGACAGAAAACACATGCGGAGAGGTTGTCATGAGGCAACCTCTCTGCTTAGACTGTGTTGTATTTTTGTGATGCCTGCTTGTGATTTGTCATGAAGCATCCTTTTATTACGTATGTAGATTACGTTTACACATCCCAGTTGGGCTCTTTCCATAATATGGGTTTGCCATCTATGGCGCTTTCTCGCGAGAGCAGGATACGCTGGTTGCTACTTCCTCTGAAGAGTGTCTCTTCGCTGCGCTTGCTTGCGATGAAAGGCCCGTCTACCAGAACATCGATATTGAGTAGAAGTTCTTTGCAGTTCTCCTTTTTGATAAGTTGCTCAAACAGGAAGCCCGTGTAGCACCAGATGGATTTCCGGGTCTTGGCTTTGATGAGCTTTGCGAGTTCGGCGAATGCTTCGGCCTGATAGAAGGGATCTCCTCCGGTAAAGGTGACATCGGCAAAAGGGTCGGCCAGTACTTCCCTAAGAATCTCCTCTGTGGTCATGTCTGTGCCGCTTCCGAAGGTCCATGATTGTGGATTGTGGCATTGTGGGCATTGATGGCGGCATCCCGCACAGTAGATGCTTGTGCGGAAGCCCGGTCCATCAACTGTAGTGTCATGTAATATTTTCAGAACATTAATTGTCATGAACGATACGGTCGTTTAGTTCTGATAGTTTTGCCTTGTTCCAACGATCGGTGGTGCCTACCAGGTAGCCTGTGATGCGTTGGAGCCTGTCGATGTTTGTACTTCCGCATTTGGGGCAAACATCAAGGTTCTTTTCAGCATTCTCGTAACCACAATCCATGCAACGATTGCGTGTGTGGTTGACGCTTCCGTAACCGATATCGTATTTGTCCATCATATCCACGATGCGCATGACGGCCTCTGGGTTATGTGTTGCATCGCCGTCTATCTCAACGTAGAAGATGTGTCCGCCGCGTGTGAGGTTGTGATATGGCGCTTCTATCTGTGCCTTGTGAAGTGCTGTGCAATGGTAGTATACGGGCACATGGTTGCTGTTGGTATAGTACTCTCGGTCTGTGATTCCGGGGATTGGGCCAAACTGCTTCCTGTCACCCTTTGTGAAGCGACCGGACAGTCCCTCGGCTGGTGTGCCAAGTATACTGTAGTTGTGCTGGTACTGCTCGCAGAATTCGTTGGCTCTGTCGCGCATATATGTCACGATCTTGATTCCCAGTTCCTGTGCTTCTTCGCTTTCTCCATGATGCTTGCCGACCAATGCTACCAGACATTCGGCCAGTCCGATAAATCCGATACCAAGAGTTCCTTGATTGATGACAGAGGCAATGGTGTCGTTGGGCTTCAGGTTTTCACTGCCCAGCCAGAGACCTTTCATCAGCAGGGGGAACTGCTTTGCAAAAGCGGTCTTCTGGAATTCGAAACGCTCGTGCAACTGTAGAGCGGTAATCTGAAGCATATTGTCCAATTTGGCGAAGAAGGCGTCGATGCGCTCCTTCTTGTCCTTGATGTTCATGCATTCAATTGCCAGCTTGACAATGTTGATGGTGCTGAAACTCAGGTTGCCACGTCCGATGCTTGTCTTGGGTCCGAAACGGTTTTCGAACACGCGAGTACGGCATCCCATAGTGGCGCACTCCCATTTGAAGCGCTCCGGGTCATCGGCCTTCCAGTTCTCATTCTGGTTGTAGGGGGTGTCGAGGTTGATGAAGTTGGGGAAGAATCGGCGGGCGGTCACTTTGCAGGCATATTGGTAGAGGTCGTAGTTCCTGTCTGTGGGCAGATAACTCACTCCGCGTTTCTTCTTCCAAATCTGGATGGGGAAGATGGCGGTCTCTCCGTTGCCGACTCCTTCGTAGGTGCTGCGAAGAACCTCTCTGATAACGCAGCGTCCCTCGGCACTTGTGTCTGTGCCATAGTTGATGCTGCTGAATACTACCTGGTTTCCGCCACGGCTGTGGATGGTATTCATGTTGTGGATGAATGCCTCCATGGCTTGGTGTACTCGGCCCACGGTCTTGTTGATGGCATGTTGCTTGATACGCTCGCGTCCCTCGAATCCGGCAAGTGGAATATTCAGGTAGTCATCGATGGGCGCATTATAAAGTTCGCTGTAGTCTTCTGCGTTCAGGTCTTCCAGTACCTTGATTTCTTCAATATAGGATGAGCGTACAAAAGGTGCGAGATAGAAGTCGAAGGCGGGGATGGCTTGTCCACCGTGCATCTCGTTCTGTACGGTTTCCATGCTGATACATCCCAATATGCTGGCTGTCTCGATGCGTTTGGCAGGGCGGCTTTCTCCGTGTCCGGCCTGGAACCCATGTTTGAGGATGCGGTCGAGCGGATGCTGGATGCAGGTCAGGGACTTGGTGGGGTAATAGTCCTTGTCGTGGATGTGAAGATAATTGTTCTTGACGGCTTCGCGTGCGTCTTCACTCAGGAGGTAGTCGTCCACGAATGGTTTGGTGGTTTCGCTGGCGAACTTCATCATCATGCCTGCAGGGGTGTCTGCATTCATGTTGGCGTTTTCGCGTGTTACATCATTGTTCTTGATGTTGATTATTTCAAGGAAGATGTCCGTGGTTTTTGCCTTGCGGGCTACGCTTCGGGCATTGCGGTATTTGATGTATGCCTTAGCCACATCCTTTCGCGAACTTTTCATGAGTTCGTTCTCCACCATGTCCTGGATGTCCTCCACGGTCATTTGGGCTTTTCCTTTCATGGAGATGCGGTCGGCTATTTGGCCAATCAGGAACTCGTCCTCGCCTTGTTCGGTGGCAAACATGGCTTTGCGGATAGCGGCAGCTATCTTCTGCTCGTTGAATCCAACGATGCGTCCATCTCTCTTTTTTACTGTCTGTATCATTGTCGTCTTTTTGTGTTGCTTTATGTGCATTCGAGGGGCTCACAGATATCCTTTATGTCCTGTATCAATAAAAAGAAATTGCGAGGTCTTTTTCCTACTTGGGAAAGACCTCGCAAAGTTATATAATAGGATAATAACACGCAAATTATTTGCATGGAAAATTATCCGTTTTGGGCTATTTATTTTTTTCTTTTCAATAAAAAGTTTTCCAAAACATTTTATAACATATTGATAATCAATGTTCATTTAACTAATATTAAAGAAAAAGTTTTCCAAAATGATTTTCTTCGTTTGTTTCTGGTGGATATATTAGCGTGAGATGTACTTCATGTGTCTGCTAACCAGCATGCTGTCAGTCACCTTTCCGTTCCACTTCATGTTCTTGCGTGCCTTGAATACGATTTTCATGAGTTCTGCATCCCCTTTCAGCAGGTTTTGCATCCCCAGATTGACAAAAGTGGGATAGAGTGCTTTTTGGCCATTGGTGTGCAGACGGTCATAGGTCATGTTGTACATGTCCTTGACTGCCGTTACTTCTATTCCTACGTATTCCAGTTCTGTGGCATCGTATGGCAGGCACATGCTGAGCGCGTTTACGCTCTGCATACCTGTTCCTGTCACTGTCAGGGTGACGGTTTCTCCGGCTGTGTACTGTTTCTTGTCGGCCTCAATAGTGATATCACCCATCAGTTCTTCCTTTTGTTCCCCGTAGATGCCTCCTTCAAGTTCTGTCGCAACGGCACTAATGTCGTAGGCGTCAATGAGACCGTTACCATTGAGGTCACCCTTGCTGATATATCCGGCAAAGTCGCCATCGCCTTCTCGTAGCCCGGTATAGTTCATGTAGCTTGTCAGATCGTTGTCGTCAATCTTTCCGTCCTGATTGATGTCGCCAGGGATGTACCACGGGGTGTTGGGTTGACGGAATACGTATATTTGGCATCCGCTACCGAAATCGCCTGCAGCAGAGGTGATGTGCATGCGAATGTAGCGCCATGCTTTACCGGAGTGAGGCGTGAGGTCGAAGTTCTTGGCTTCTCCGTTGTGTTCCCAGTTGAAGGTTCCCGCATCAGTCCAGTTGTCACCATCTGTACTGAGGCTTACCGAACCGGCCAGCAGAGTTCCGTTTCCAGCATCTGAACGGGGAATGTATCGCAGGCTTTCGATGTGGCTTATACATCTTGTGTCGATGGTGATGTCGAAGGGAACAGCCTTCTGGCTCCATGCCGTGTGCCATACACTTCCTTCATCGAAGTCGAACAGATGCCCTACCTTTTGTCCAGGTTGGTTGGCGCAAGTGGTGCTTCCTCTCATATCACGGATTGCATGTTTCAATGGATCTTCTGTTGTGCAGGCCTGGATGTCCGTCCATCCAGAGGTGCCTTGTGCGTTGACCGCTCTTACCTTGATGTCATAGTTGCTCATGGGCTGTAGTCCATCCAAGGTGTATTGTGTCTGTAGGATGGTAGAGTAGAGTTGGTCTTCAAACAGGAGTTCGTAATAGTCCGCCCCCTCTATCTTATCCCATGAGGGAGTGAGTGTGTAGGCTGTTATGCCTTCGTCTGTGAGATGGCAGTCGGGTTTCTGAAGCGTACCTTCCTCAGTCATCAGAGGACAAGTGGTATCGGCGGCAACCTGTGTCGTGAGTGTGATTTCGTTCTGTGTCACTTCTGTCTTGGCAATATTTACCATCAACGCAGGCGTCTTCCGATAAGTGTCTTCTCCCACACCGTAATAGTAGGAGTTGGGAGTGCTCTTCCATTCGTTGTAGTCTTCCACTTGCGTGAGTGCCAGCTTGCGACCACCTACCTTTACTGTAATCTTTTGAGGGTTGAGTTGGCTATAGATACGTACTTGTGTGACCTTCTCGGGTACGAAACCCTCGTAGGTTCCCTCTGTCTTCTGTATGGTCACTTTCAGCATACCTTTCCTGTCCATCAGTTGCGTGATGGTGGTGTGTGCGGACTCTCCGCACAGATAAGCATCCGTGCGCCCGTCGTCATCGTATTCGGTAAACGAATTGGCACCTTGTGCAGGATAGATGTCGTAGCATCTGAGAGCCAGGTCGATTTCCGCCGGAGTATTGGTAGGCTTGTGCGTGGGAATGATGGCTCCCATGCGTATCAGTATGGGCAGTTTCCATAGGGGTGCCTCGAAGTCGTTGATGATGCGTCCGCCTTGATAGATTTCTCCAGTGAAGTAATCCATCCATTGGCCGTGGGGGAGATAGATGCCGTCACGTACGTCATCGCCAGTATCATTCGCGCGCGTTTCCTTATATATAGGTGCTACCAGTATGTTGGGACCAAACATAAATTGATAGTCGGCACGCTTGCTTCGTGTAAAGTCATTCTCTTCCTCCAGCATCATAGCTCTTATCATAGGTTTGCCGTCTACGGCCTCTCGTGCTATACTATAGGCATAAGGCAGGAAGTGGCTCTTGAGTTTCAGATAATAGCGGTTGATGCTTGCCGCAGGTTCTCCCAGTGCTTGCGGGTACTTGGGGTTACTTCCCCATCCATCCATATTCAATTGCATGGGTGTAAAGGCTTTCCATTGGAAATCCCTTACGTTGACCGGTATGTTCTTTCCTCCGAATATACCGTCCATGTCACTTGTGATGTTGGGTTGTCCTGAGAGTCCGCTACCAATGTAGGTGGGGATATGGAATCGGATGTATTCCCATTCACCACCAGTCTGGTCTCCTGTCCAGATGGTTGCATATCGTTGTGTGCCAGCCCATCCGTCGAGACTGATGATGAAGGGGCGTGCCTGTGCACCATAATATGGCATGACCTGTGCCACATCTGCCACTCCGTTGAGGCCGAAACTGTATCCTGCTCCTACCCATGCTACGTCAGTCTTCAATACTCTGACACCAGCATCACGAACCTCTCCCACGATGTCTCTCTGCAACAGGGGTTCGATACCTTCCTTGGGATGCAGGTCGCTCTGAGTCCACAATCCGATTTCCACGCCTCGCTTGCGTGCGTATTCGCCAAACTCCTTCAGGTTCTGAATATTGCCTTCCAGGGAACCTGTCTGTCCGTATCCTGCACCATATCCGTCATTGGGAAGAAACCATCCCAATGGATAGTCGTTGTCCAGGTAGCGGTCTATGGCGGCTCTTGCGCTGAACTGGTAGTTATCCTTTTCTCCGTTCAGGCTTTCATGTATGCCTCCGTTATCTTTCTGGCTTTCGTTGTATTGTTTGCCGTCCTCGTAGGTCATGAATCCGTTTTTCCCCGCTTCGGTTTCTTTCCAATAGTCGCGGTTGTAGGCATTCAGATGACCTTCGTAGAATCCGAACTTAGGCAGAAGTACTGGGTTGCCTGTCAGTTGATAGAAATCGTTCAGTAATGCCACGGCCCCATCGTTTATCATGAAGAAGACATCCAGATAAGAGACGTCGTGGCTCAGGATGGTTTCGTCTGCCTTGCTCTTTCCGAAGTCATAAACGCCAGGGGCGAAAGTGTGCCACATGATGCCGTATCCACGTGTGCTCCAGTAGAATGGGGTGGGACTGGCAACTCCTCCGTCCACCCAGTTGTTGGTGTTGCGTATGTCGATAGACTGTCCTTTGTGACTGAATCGCCCGTTCTGTACACCGCCACCGTAAAACCAGTCGTTGGGACCTTGCTCAAATGTCATGCTCACATTGCTGCGTCCGAAACTTGTGGGAGAAACCTGGCGGATGATTTCCTGTCCGTTGCGTGTTACGAGCAGTTCTCCTTCGTGTCCCAAAGAGACTTTCAGGTTGCCCACGCTGATTGTGTTGTTCTCAATGCTCATGCCATCCACCTTACGTCGGGGATTGTCTACCAGAATTTGTGCAGGTGGATTTGCCTCGGGATTACGGATGATACCTCCTTCCGGGTCTTGGAACAAACGGAAAATGTTTGGACCGTAGAAGTCAATGTAGAGACTCTGCTTGTTTTCCAATTGTACCTGTACGGTGGTTGCATTCATCCGTGTGAGTTGTTGTGCCGAAACCACCAGATTGGCAGTCAGGAGCAGGGCTGAGATGATAATCTTCTTCATAGTTCTGCTTGTGTTGGTATACTGGTCATCACTTATTACGCGTGTACACGCGCGATACCATATTATTATTGTTATTTAGGGTTTCTTTCGGATGCAAATATACAATGATTTACTATTTCCTGCAAATCCTTTTGAGCCATCGTATAAGCATTGTGTTTTGTGACTTTGAGCAAATGAAAAACTCTTTTCTGGGCGGCATTCCAGACTTTATGCTTAACTTTGCATCTCAGTTTGGAAGATTGAAGACAAGGAAGAGAATAATATTAGTTAGGATATGAGCAAGAAACAGACCATCATGCTGTCCATTGCTGTGGCAGCTGTGCTTGTGGCGATAATCGGTTTCCTCGCATTCCGTATGCACAGGCAGAATCTGAAAAACCGGCAGATGTTGGAGCTGGCTGAAATGGACAAGCGTGAAATGGAGAACGAGTATGAGCAGTTTGCCATGCAGTACAACGAGATGAAAATGAAGATCAACAATGATTCGTTGGTGGCCCAGCTCGAACAGGAACAGCAGAGGACAGAAGAACTCCTCGAGGAACTGAAGCGTGTGAAGAGTAGTGATGCTGCCGAAATCATGCGACTCAAGAAGGAACTTGCCACGCTTCGTAAGGTCCTCCGCAGTTATGTGCTTCAGATTGATTCCCTGAACCGCATGAATCAGGAACTTACTCAGGAGAACTCCAACCTGAAGAATCAGAACAGACAGGCGCAGCAGCATATCTCCAACCTGAGCAGTGAGAATGAGTCACTCAGCGAAAAGGTAGAAATAGCCAGCCAACTGGATGCCACAGGCATACGGATAGAGGCTCGTAACAAGAGAGGCAAGGAAGCACGCAAGGTAAAGGACGTGAAGAAATTTGCCATCAGTTTCAATATCGCCCGTAATGTGACTGCCAGCACAGGACTGAGAAGCATATATCTGCGTATCTCCACTCCCATGGGTAGTGTCCTCACAAGTGGTGGCACGTTCCAGTATGAGAACCGACAGCTGGAATACAGCATACGCAAGGATATTGAGTACACAGGTGAGGAACAGAGCGTGACAGTTTACTGGGACGTGGCCGAGACGCTCACAGCAGGCACCTATCGTGTGGATATCTTTGCTGACGGACAGAATATCGGTACAGCTTCGTACACCATAGACAAGTAGGTATGGGAAAGGGAAAGCTTGCCAAGTTTGCCGATATGGCTGTCAATCCGCTTGTGGTGGAGTGCCCGTTTTCTGTTCTACAGCAGGATGAATTTGCCCTGAAGGGACATTGGCATGAGGAGTTCTTTCACAATGACAGACCAATCGTGCTCGAACTGGGCTGCGGACGCGGAGAGTATACGGTGGGATTGGGTCGTATGTTCCCCGAGAAGAACTATATCGGGGTAGATATCAAGGGAGCACGCATGTGGACCGGAGCCCAGGAGGCTTTGCATGCGGGTATGCACAATGTGGGCTTCCTGCGTACCAATATCGAATTTATCGACCGGTTCTTTGCTCCAGGTGAAGTAAGTGAGATATGGCTCACGTTTTCTGACCCGCAGATGAAGAAGGTCACCAAGCGACTCACGGGAACTGCTTTCCTGCAGCGTTATCGGGCATTCCTTCAGGAAGGAGGACTCATACACGTGAAGACCGACAGTAACTTCTTGTACACATACACCCGGGAGATGCTCTCAGCCAATGCTATCACTCCCCTTGCCGAGACCCGTAACCTCTACGAAGAGTCTGCGAGTGGCGCATTTGCAGATGCCCAGTCAATCCAAACATATTATGAGGGTATGTGGCGTGCACGTGGTATAGATATCAAGTATCTCTGTTTTCGCTTGCCTCAGGAAGGTGACCTGACT
Organism: Bacteroidaceae bacterium; assembly: GCA_051878615.1. Classification (GTDB taxonomy): domain Bacteria; phylum Bacteroidota; class Bacteroidia; order Bacteroidales; family Bacteroidaceae; genus Physcousia. The sequence continues at coordinate 12,336 of JBJEKL010000037.1, forward strand.
GATCCCAATGTGGAGATACCGCTTGACGAGTATCGTTCCTACAGCCGTCAGAAGCGTTCTGGTCTGGAGGTCAGCAGGTGACTGGATTCATGAGGAAACCGGGTGTAATCGGCATGGAAAATGATTTAGGATAAGTGAGTCAGGAACTCTTGGGGAGGAGGAATCCCGGGTGATTCGTAAGTCAACAACTATAATAATAGCATATGGAAATATATCCCAAATTAATCATGGATGCGCTCTCCACCGTGCGTTATCCTGGTACAGGCAAGAATGTGGTGGAGATGAAGATGGTGGAGGACGACTTGCGGATTGCCGGTTTGCATGTCAGTTTCTCGCTCGTTTTTGACAAGCCTACCGATCCGTTCATGAAGAGCATGGTAAAGGCATGTGAGGCAGCCATTCATGCCTATGTGAGCAAGGATGTGGAGGTGGAAATAAAGACGAAGTCCTTACAGGCTCCCAGGCCCGATCTGCCCGACTTGCTTCCGGGTGTGAAGAATATCATTGCCGTAAGCAGTGGCAAGGGCGGTGTTGGGAAGAGCACCGTTGCGGCCAATTTGGCTGTTGCCTTGGCCAAAATGGGACTGAAGGTGGGGCTGCTGGATTGTGATATCTTTGGTCCTTCTGTGCCCAAGATGTTCCAGATGGAGGATGCCCGTCCATATAGCGAGCATATTGACGGGCGTGATCTCATCATGCCCGTAGAGAAGTATGGCGTGAAGGTTCTCAGTATCGGATTCTTTGTCGCTCCCGACCAGGCAACTCTATGGCGTGGAGGTATGGCTTGCAATGCCCTAAAGCAACTCATCGGAGATGCCCATTGGGGAGATTTGGATTACTTTGTTCTTGACACACCTCCTGGTACATCGGACATCCATCTCACTCTGGTGCAGACTTTGCCCATCACGGGTGCAGTCATAGTGAGCACCCCTCAGCAGGTGGCTTTGGCGGACGCACGTAAGGGTATCAATATGTATCAGAACGAGAAGGTGAATGTCCCCATTCTGGGACTTGTGGAGAACATGTCATGGTTTACTCCTGCCCAGCATCCCGAAGAGCGCTACTATCTATTCGGACAGGAGGGCGTGAAGTCCTTGGCGCTGGAGATGCAGGTACCATTGCTGGGACAGATACCTGTGGTGCAGGATATATGCCAGGGTGGCGATGATGGAACGCCTGCTGCGCTTGATCCGGCCAGTGTCACGGGACATGCTTTCATGCAGTTGGCTGCCCGTGTGGTGACGGAGACCGACCGGCGCAACAGCCAGTTGCCTCCCACAACCATAGTGGGCACTCACAAATGATGATGTTGAGCTTCACTCGGCAAAATTGAGGAAAGCTCCACTCTGTTCGCATTTGCATGAGGCATGTCAGGCATGCCTCTGTTTGTTTCAATGGCTTTATCTGCTGGGTCATTCCTCATCCGTTTCGTCTATTTCCCCGCAAACGTTTGTGGGAAAGGGGCTAAATTCTCACTGATTTTGAAAGCATGGAAGCCTAATGGCCGGTAGAGGTCGAACCAATCTGCGGAAACGCCATGCCTAATGACTAATTTTAGTTAAAAATCAGCATCTTTATACAGCCCCTTCTTATTTTTACGTATTTTTACCATGCTTTCTGTGAACTAATCTTGCGTTGGAGCAGAGTTCCGAGTAAGTTGTAAATACTGTAAAACTAATAATACGTTATGCTGAAATTAGGAAAATTGTCAATTGGTCATGAGGGTAACGCTTCGGTTTCTTACTCTTCGGATGGCAATGAATCCTCCAAAGGTGGAACCACCTACACCATAAACAGATGGGGTAGGATAGTCAGTTCAATGGGTTGCAATGGAGATTCATGTGATGTTGTCGTGGTGGGCTCGTCATCCTATCGTTGTGAAACATCTCTTTCTATAGAAGATTATACCTATGGGTATAATCAGAAGGGGACACAGATAATGAATGGTGACTATGGCCTTTTCAAGTTCCTGGCTGATAATACCGATGTGGAGTGGGGGGCTATGTATAGCGGCGGACTGAATCCTTCTGATTCGACAGGTTGCCTTTTGCAGACATCTCACAACAATGGTGAGTGTCATGTGAGTTTCTGCTGGTCAGATTTCGATACATTTGTACACAGCCATCCTGAGGATGGTCGTCAGTATGCAACAGAGTCGGATGAGAAGGCGAAGGACAAAATGCTTGAAAATAGCCAAAACAAGGTGACAAACTTTGGCGTATATCTTACAAAAAGCCGAACCGTAATTTCGTTCTGAGTGTGGACAGATGAGAAACGTAATGTCTGGATTAATACTTACATGAAAAGAAATGTTGCTTTGGTGCTCTTGATGGCACTATTTCCCTTGCAATCCCTCTGGGCCCAGCATTACTCCGTAGAGGAACTTATCCGGGGCTTCTATGCCCAGTATGTGGAAAAGTCTTCCGAAGGACGGTTGGAGATGGACGGACTGGACATGCTGATGTACGCTTATGAGGATATCGGTCGTATCCGCCAATCTCCGGACAAGCCTTTTCTCTGCTTTAATGAGGAATTGCATATGGCGGGGGACCACAAACTGCCGGCATCGGTATTTGTGGAACTTTATGAGGGACCAGGCTGGGAAAGCCACCTTTATTGGTATTCCCTGCGTGATAGTTCTTGTGAGGGCGAGTCTGACAGGTTGCGGGTGACTCTGCAACGAAAGTATGGCAGCAAGCAATTGCCGGGAGGTGCGGTCTTGGTACCTGTCCGATGGTTTAGCGGAGAACTTCATGAGCTCCGTAATCCTTTTGTATATGGGAATGTGCCGGTGTCAGGTAGTCGGCGTCTGTATAGAATAGAGAAAGGTGTGTATGCCAAGTTTGAAAATGGAAATGACTATATCTCTGATCGTGATTTTCCTGAGCTGGAGATTGATGCCTGGAACATTGCAAAAACGACCACAGGACGCAATCATGAGGCTGGTCCCGAGGATGCCAAACTGAGCAATTACAGAGCGATGGAACTCTTCTCGCGCGAGTTTTCCCGCCATCTTGACATGCATCTGCTTCCAGAGGATATGGAACGGACTTATTCCGTCATGCTTCATCTGGATGATTATGACAGGATACACCTGTATCCTCTCCTTCCCGAGGAACTTACCATCGAGGACAAATTGATATTGACTATCCTTGGTAATGTTACGGAACAGCAGCCGGCACATACATTCAGTAAATTACGTTCTCCAAGAGGCCCCTATCCTGCTGTGTTTCTGAAAGTCCACCTCAAACGCAGACGATGTTTCTTCAGCGACTATAAGTATTTGGAATAAGATCGCCTTTATTTCCATATTAGGAAACCATCTCGACTTTTTCGTCGAGGTGGTTGTTAATAGTACACAGATAGCCGAAAGTGATGGAAAATCTAATGCCCGATTTGGGTTAAATGCCCCGAGAAGCACGCTTATTTTTTGAGTGCAGAAAATAGACGATTTTCAGTATAACGTTTGCAACCGAGGTTGCAAACGTTTGCGAGGGCGCTTGCAAACGTTTGCGGGAAGGGTTTCAAACGTTTGCGTCCAAAACAGCAAAATGGGAAGAAAATCCAATGACCGACTTCGGGACAGACATGGACATGCCTCCATGGAATTTTTGTATGGATTCGGACTGCCTCTCCAAATACATCGGTTGGGTTGACAATCATGCTACCATATCTACACTTAGTAATGGCAAATCTTTCCTGAAAATATAAGGGGCCGTGCCTATAGACACAACCCCTTAATATGTATAGTATGGTGACAATGTCGTGTCCCAACCTGTCTTTCCTATTCGATGATTACACGTGTCCATCCGTGTGTGTCGGGCTCTATGCCATATTGGATATCACGCAGCATATGATAAAGTCTTGTGCTTACAGGACCAGGCTGTCCATCCTTGCTGATGACATAGCTCTTCTTGTTTTCCAGGTCATCAATACGTTCGATGGGCGAGATGACGGCTGCTGTGCCACAAGCGCCTGCTTCCTCGAAGGTCTCCAATTCCTCTTCGGGAATCTGTCGGCGCTCCACTTTCATTCCCAGGTCGATGGCAAGCTGCATCAGGCTCTTGTTGGTAATGGATGGCAGAATGGATGTACTCTTGGGAGTGACATAGGTGTTGTCCTTGATTCCAAAGAAATTGGCAGCACCGCACTCATCAATGTATTTCTTTTCCTTCGCGTCCAGATAAAACTCGCAACTGTAGCCCAAATCATGTGCCATCTGGTTGGCTTTCAAGCTGGCGGCATAGTTTCCGCCCACTTTGTAGATACCTGTGCCAAGAGGTGCACTTCGGTCATATTCGCGAATGATGACATAGGGGTTGGTGGCGAAACCGCCTTTGAAATAAGGGCCTACGGGTGTGACGAATATCAGGAACAGATATTCTGTGGAGGGATGAACACCCACCTGGGCACTGGTGCCTATCAGAAGGGGACGTATGTATAGCGTGGCGCCACTCTCGTAGGGAGGAATGAAGCGCTCGTTGAGGCGTACAACTTTTTCCACCATCTCGATAAACTTCTCTATGGGAAGTTCGGGCATCAAGATGCCACGGCAGGTGCTTTGCAGACGGGCAGCATTCTCATCGGGTCGGAACACACGCACCTTGCCATCGGGACAACGATAGGCCTTGAGTCCTTCGAAGGCCTCTTGGCCGTAATGAAGGCAAGTGGCAGCCATGTGCATGGGTATGGTCTCCTCACTGCAGACTTCAATCTCTCTCCATGCTCCGTCGCGATAATAGCAACGTACGTTGTAATCAGTCTTTATGTAACCAAATGAAAGGTTACACCAGTCGATTTCTTTCATATTGTTATCTGTTATTTCTCTTATGTTGCATATTGTAGGCTCATCTCTCAAGAGTGTTACAAAGTTACTCCTTTTCGCTGACATCAAGTAGGGATTGACACTTTTTTTCAGCCTCATAAAGTTGCTCGCGGCATTGTTTCATCCATTTCTGTGCCTGTCGGAGCTTGTTTGCCATCTGATCGATGGTGATATCTCCGTTTTCCATTTGTGCAGTCAGATTCTCCAGCTGCTTCATGGCTTCTTCGTAAGTCAGTTTTTCTTCTTGCATGATGTTACTGTGGAATTGATTTCTCCGTTGAATGTAAGGGTGTGAAGGATGCCGCCCGGCTGTATATTGCTGATGTCTGTTACGACCTTGCCCTGGCAGGTGGTGATGGTGAATCCTCGTCTCAGGAGCAATGTCGGGTCACCGGTTTTCAGTCTTTGCTCGATGAGCTCCAACCGATGTCGCTCACGTTGCATGTACAGATGTAGCGAAGTGCTTAGTCTTATACGTATCTGTTCGATATGGTTGAGCGTACGCTCTGTGATACGGTGTGTGAGTAGTGGAAGCAGAGCGGCCTGTTTCTCCATCCTTTGACTTTCTCTGAGCAATCGCTCGCGGGCTGTTCGGGTGATTCGGCGATACAGTTCATCGAGCAGGGCTGCCTCTTGTGCTTGATGTTCGATGATGAATGCAGCAGCGGCGGTGGGTGTCTTGACTCTTGTGTGAGCCACATAATCAAGTACGGTCTCATCGCGGTCGTGTCCTATGCCTGTAATCACAGGGATAGGGAATTGCGCTATGCAGGAAGCCAGCAGGTAACTGTCAAAATCGCTCAGGTCTCCTGTGGCTCCTCCACCGCGGATGATGACCACCACGTCCCAATGGGTATATTGGTCGGCGATGGTTTGCAGGGCTGCAGCCACGGTCGCCTCCACACGATTCCCTTGCATGACAGCGGGGAAGAGGCGCACGTGGAAGTATAATCCATAGTCGTTTTTGGCCAGTTGGTTGCAGAAGTCACCATATCCGGCAGCCCCTTCTGCTGAAATCACGGCAATACGTTTGAGCAGGCGTGGCATGCAGAGTTCTTTGTTGTCATGGATGATGCCGTCTTTCTCAAGTTGCTCCAGTATCTCTCGCCTGCGTCTTACCATGTCGCCCAAGGTAAAGTGGGAGTCCACATCGATGATGTTGAGAGCGTATCCGTATTGCTCATGGAAGGTGACACGCACCAGCAGTCTCACCCTCATGCCGGCATGAAGTGTCTGTCCTGTATCCCGCATGAATCTCATGCAGATCATGTTGTATGCTCTTGCCCAGCAGGTAACTTTTGCCCGTGCCAGGATGCGCTTTCCATCCTCTTCCTTCTCGATCAGCTCACCATAGAAGTGACCTCCGTATCCCTGTGAGGCATCGGACAGTTCTCCCACAACCCAGTATTCATCATCGAGAGAACTCTCGAGCACGGAGCGTACCAGTCTGTTCAGTTCGTGGAGTGAGTAATCGCTGTTTGTCATAGAATCATCAGTCCGTATGTTTCTCTTGATGGTGCATTGGATTGATCTTGTCCGAGGAGTGTGGCTGTCCTCATGCAAGCATGTTTCTGATTAGCGCAGGTTTTATTTTGTGGCTTTGGCTAATTTGTGGATATAGTATGCCTTCAGATCCTCCCATTTATAGTAAGGAAACTGAATGGGAGCAACGGGTAATGTCACCTCTCGTTCCTGGAGAAGGGCTTTCACCAGAATATCACCGTCTCTTCCTTTTTTATGGCGATAGAATATCAG
>JBJEKL010000038.1:0-18857 GCA_051878615.1 Bacteroidaceae bacterium
CTGCAGGGAAAATCAGGGGAACAAGCAAGGCATATTCCTTTTTCTTTACATATATCGGACAAACCCCGAGGTTGGAAGAGAACAAAACAGCAGTCTTCAGCCGGTGACGCTACCTGTCCTCAGGCACACTGCCCAGACAGCGGCCAGGGCAATCCCGATATGCTCCCAGCAAATGTTATCAAGCCGGACTGGCCTCACAGCCACCCATGAGCTTTGTACCAGGTCACGGCTGCCTCCACTCCACGCTCCAGTCCCCATTCCGGTTCATAACCGAAGTCACGCATTGCCGGAGCGATATCACATTGCCAGTTGCGCTGGCTCAGAATGTGATACTTATCCATATTAAGGGCATTCATGCGGCCTGTCAGACGGCTCAGGGCACCGCTCAGAGTACACACGATGCGCAGGAACCACAGGGGAGCCTTGACATGCAGCACCCAGGGATTACCCATTGACCGCTGCAGGAGGTCGCTGAAACGGCGGCTACTATACACCTGCCCGTCACTCAGGAAATAAGCCTTACCCACGGCCTGCTCCGCATTCATGCACTTATACACGGCCTGTACCACATCCATGACATAGACAAAGGTAATCTCCTGGGGCTTGTACCCAACCGAGAAATCGGTGTGCTGCCTGATACTCTGTGCCATCAGGAAATAATCCTTCTCCCGCGGACCATACACTCCCGTGGGACGGAGTATGGTGTAAGGCACGTCCTTCTGCCCTGCCAACCACTGCTCGGCCTGCAATTTGCTTCTTCCATATTCGGTGTTCGGTTGCGGAAGATCGGTATCCAAAATGGGAGCGTACACCCAAGGATTGTCTGCCGTAGGTTTTCGTACGGGCTGCTCACGTATGGCTCCATAGACACTCAGGCTACTCAGATACACCAGTCGCCGGGGCATCATGTCTGCCTCACGCAAAGCCTCCACCAGATGAATGGTGCCATCCAGATTGGTACGGTAGAAATCACTGGGGTGCAGACATTTGGTGGCTCCTGCAGCATGTACCACCACATCCCATCCACGATTGCCCATCATAGCCTTATATTCCTGCAACTGGCTGACGAGAAGTTCCTTGTCGGAAAGGTCAAGGCAGGCAAACCGGATACGCTCATCCTGAAGATATGACTTGCTGCTGCTCCTCCTCATACCTGCCCACATCTGATGACCTTGCCTGAGACCTTCCTCCACAATATAACTCCCAATAAAGCCGCTGGCTCCTGTTACCAATATATTCATCTTGCCTGTCATTTTTTCCTTTCAGCGGTAAAGGTACATCCTTTTCATCACATTTTTATATAAAATTACGGTTCTCGGAGCAAAAAAGGTGAATTTCTGCGCTTTGAACTGAACCATAACGCATTAAACAGGAAACATCGGAAACAGTAATAATGGCAATTTTTCAAAGAAAAGCAAGGTAATGAAATAGAACGGTTGCCTAATCATTACCTGATAATGTTGTAAAGTTTTTCTTTGTATCGTCACGTTCTATCGTTCTACGTTAGTTTGCATATCAATGTATAACTCACTGACAACTAAGTTTGTGACTAAAAAAATGGATTATGCATAGTACATTTAAGGTGCTGTTCTACATGAACGGAAGCAAGAAGAAAACGGACGAACTTCGTGCACCTGAGCCGCCACACATTCGTAGTGATAGCCTTAAACTATGGTATGCCGATAGAGAGTGCAAGCAAGATTCTATACATACAAACATTACCACAACGCAGATTTACGCGAAAGTAACAAACACCAAACTCGAACACGATATATCCATGTTTGAGAATAGAGTTAGCGGAAGATTTGCAATCTAATATGTATAAGAATAATATTACCGCTGGACTGATTACCGAACAAATCAATGCCAAATTACCGAAAAATATCATCCCTTCTTTCCGAATAAAGAATTATTCAATTACCTTTGTAATAGTAAATGCTTTAATTTATGGATGGTTACAGACATAGAATAATGGATATCCTGCTTGAAAAGAAATTGCAGGCAAAGGGAGCCATACTGATAGAAGGCCCTAAATGGTGCGGCAAGACCACTACAGCAGAGGAAGTTGCTGCCAGCAAAGTGTTATTGGCTCGTGCTGATGTGAAGAACAACTTCAAAAGCTTATTGGAAATAGATACTGATGCGGCATTGTCAGGAGATACCCCAATGCTTATCGACGAATGGCAGACTGTTCCTAAATTGTGGGATGCAGTAAGATACACCGTTGATCATCGTCGTAAAATGGGTCAGTTCATCTTAACAGGCTCTGCTGTTCCCGACAAGGAGGCGGAAGAGGAAAGAGAACATTCCGGAACAGGACGCTTTGCCTGGCTGACTATGCGACCTATGACCTTGTTTGAATCAGGGGAATCAAACGGGAAGGTCAGTCTTGGCGATTTGTTTACAGCTCCAGAAAAAATACTGGAAAAGAATGAACTTAAATTGCAGGACATAGCCTTCCTTATTTGTCGTGGTGGTTGGCCTATGGCTGTTGGATTACCAAAAGAGGCAGCATTGGAGCAAGCGTTTGATTACTACGATGCGGTAACCAAGGAAGACGTTACCAAAGTTGATGGCGTCAAAAGAGCCTCAGAACGAGTACAACGCTTGATGAGAGCATATGCCCGACATCAAGGAACACAAGCATCTATTGCAACATTAAAGAAGGATTTGAAGAATAACGACACCGCCACACTTGATGATGACACAATAAGTTCTTACCTCGAAGCTTTGAGGAAGATATTTGTGGTGGAAGATATGCCGGCTTGGAATCCGAATCTACGTTCAAGGACTGCAATTCGCACCGCTAATACACGCTATTTTGTGGACCCATCTATTGCAACGGCAGCATTGGGTTTGGGGCCAGAGGATTTAATGAACGATTTGAAAACAATGGGCATTTTCTTTGAGGCAATGTGTGTAAGAGACTTACGTGTGTTTGCAGAAGCATTAAACGGTAAAGTATATCATTATCGAGATAAAAGCGGTTTGGAATGTGATGCAGTAGTACACCTCCGCAACGGACAGTATGGGCTTGTTGAAGTAAAACTCGGAGGCGAGACCTTGATAAACGAAGGTATAGAAACACTGAATTCATTAGCCAAGCAGATTGACACCACACGCATGAAAGCACCTGCTTTTAAGATAATATTAACGGCAACAGGCGAATATGCCTATCGCCGCCCTGAGGATGGAATTTACATAGTTCCAATAGGATGTTTGAAGCAATAACCTAACAACGATTAGTATTAGTATGACAAGAAAAGGTTTCTTTAAATATATCTATTCTCTACTGCCCCGTCAAAGTGGACTAATCGGCCTTTGAAACAACAGAATTACAGACTTTTACAAACTACACTGAGAGTCAACGGTTTTTAAGATATACCTTATTTGGTCTAATTTAACAGGCTGCAATGATGAGAACTGTGTTCCCCTATTATCATTATTTAATACAACAGATGAATGAAGAGACGAAAAAAGCCATAACTTTGCTTTGGCGCAGCCCCCGGGCACGCCATGGTCAAACCTAACACACACTACTATGGCAAAGGAGAAGAAGTCGGGCCACCGCATTAAGAAGAAAGACCTGCAGGATCTGTTGATGAACATGTTCCGGCAATCACCAGACGTCACATTTGACTTGAAGACGCTCTACCGCACCCTGAACCTGAAAACCCATCCCGCCAAAATGCTCATGATGGACGTACTTGACGAGATGCTGATGGATGACTATATCAAGGAACAACCGCGATACCACTATAGCCTGAACACGCCCTCGCAAGTGATGGAAGGAATCTTCCGCCGCAAGGCCAACGGAAAAAATGTGTTTGAGCCTTCCGATGGCACAGAGCCGATACTGGTAGCCGAGCGCAACAGCATGCATGCCATGGATGGCGACAGAGTGCAGGCCACCATGATGGCACGCAGAAGGAACCACATGAGAGAAGCACTCGTGACAGAGATAACAGAACGCGCCGACCACACCTTCGTGGGTACGCTTCAGGTCAAGAAGGACTATGCATATCTGCTCACTGAGGACCGCACACTGGCCAATGACATCTTCATTCCCAAATCAGCGCTCAAGAAAGGCAAGGACGGAGACAAGGCCGTGGTAAAGATTACCGAATGGCCGGAGAATGCCAAGAATCCCGTGGGACAAGTCGTTGACATCCTGGGAAAGACAGGTGAGAACAACGCCGAGATGCACGCCATACTGGCAGAATACGGATTACCCTACAAATATCCCGCTGCCGTGGAGAAAGCCGCCGACAGACTGCTTCCAGGCATCACGGCAGAAGAACTCGCCAAGCGCGAGGATATGCGTGAGGTGATGACCTTCACCATTGACCCCAGAGATGCCAAGGACTTTGATGATGCCCTGAGCATACGCCCGCTGGAAGACGGTCTGTGGGAAGTGGGAGTACACATAGCCGACGTGAGCCATTATGTGACCGAAGGGTCTATCATCGACCGAGAGGCACAGAAGCGCTCCACAAGCGTCTATCTGGTGGACCGCACCATCCCCATGCTCCCCGAACGCCTGTGTAACTACATCTGCTCACTCCGACCCGATGAGGACAAGCTGGCCTATAGTGTCATCTTCACGCTCAACGAGAAGGCTGAAGTCAAGAACTGGCATCTGGCACACACCGTCATCCGCAGCAACAGACGTTTTACCTACGAGGAAGTGCAGGAGGTACTGGAAGCACACCACGAGGCCAGCAAGGAGGACTATGACAATCCGGGCGACCATGTGGCACCGCTCACACCCGATGCAGAGCCTGCCGAGCATTTTGCCAAAGAACTCATCACGCTGAATCGCATGGCCAAGGAACTGAGACGCAAACGCTTCTCCGGTGGTGCCATAGACTTTGACAGATGTGAGGTCCGCTTTGAGATTGACGAAAAAGGAAAACCCACAAGCGTATACTTCAAAGTGGCCAAGGATGCCAACAAACTGGTGGAGGAGTTTATGCTCCTGGCCAACCGTACTGTGGCCGAAAGCATTGGCAGGGTAAGCAAAGGAACCAAGCCCAAGGTTTTCGTGTATCGTATCCACGACACACCCGACCCCCAGAAGCTGATGAATCTGGCTGATTTCGTCAGCAAGTTCGGATATAAGCTGCGCACCAACGGCAGCAAAGACGATGTGAGCCGAAACCTGAACAAACTGCTCAATGATATCAAAGGCAAGAAGGAACAGAATGTGGTGGAAATGGTCAGCCTGCGAGCCATGATGAAAGCCAAGTATAGCGTGCAGAACGTGGGACATTATGGTCTGGCCTTCCGATACTACACTCACTTCACAAGTCCCATCAGACGCTATCCCGACCTGATGGTTCATCGTCTGCTGACACGCTATGCCGAGGGTGGCAGAAGTGTGGGCCGAGACAAATACGAGGAGCTGTGCGAGCACTGCAGCGAGATGGAACAGACGGCAGCACAAGCCGAACGCTCAAGCATCAAGTACAAGCAGGTGGAATACATGAAGGACCGCCTGGGTGAGGTCTTCGAGGGTACCATCAGCGGAGTGACGGAGTTCGGACTGTACGTAGAGGTAAACGAAAACAAATGCGAGGGTATGGTTCCCTTGAGAGACCTCCGCGACGACTATTATGAGTTTGACGAGAAGAACTATTGTCTGCGTGGCAGAGCCTCACACCATTGCTACAATCTGGGGGACACCGTGAAGATACAGGTGGCACGGGCCGACCTGTTCCGCAAACAGCTTGACTACAAACTGGTAAGAGGATAGGGCTGAGACGGAATAAGGCAGTCCCTCCCCTAAAAACCGGACACAAGAAGCCGCATGACACCTTTCATATCCCGGGATTCTGTCATGCGGCTTCTCGTACCTCCCAAAGAGGTACATGCAGATGAGATTACTTGCGCTTCCCTGACGTCTTGGGGGCAGGCTGCTTGGCAGCCTCCTGTTCAGCCAGGATGCCCTTCAGAATCTCAGGGTCGTTGGTGGTGATAAGATCCACCCCCTCCAGATTGGCATGGTGACGCAGGTTCTCCTCGCCATCCACCGTCCACACATTCACCTCAAGTCCCAACTGCTTGGCCTCCTGAAGCCATTCGGGATGCTTGACAAAAACCTTCTCGTTGTAATCAATTCCCGAAATTCCCATCTCCTTAATCTGGGCCGGGGACAACTCTCCATTGAGATAAGCGACCTTGGAATCGGGCGACATCTCATGCAAACGCTGGCACACCACCTTGCTGAAGGAGATGTACTCGGTCTTCTTCTCCAAGCCAAGAGTACGCACAAGTTCTACCACCAGGTCTGCTATACGCTTGTCACGCACCTCATTACGATGAGCCTTTATCTCGAGGATGAGCTGGCAACCCTCCATCTTGGCACCCTCGGCAAGGTACTGCTGCAGCGTGGGAATGAACTCTCCGTTGTCCAGACGATGATTCATGAGCGTGGCAAAGGTGGTGTCCTCAATACGGATACCCTGAAGTGTGGCATCGTGAAACACCACGGGTACACCATCAGCCGTCATCCATACGTCGAACTCCGAACCATAGCAACCCACAGCAGCAGCCTTCTGGAGAGAAGTAATGGAGTTCTGGGCACTGCCATCCGTACGCCAGTAGCCACGATGAGCCACTATCTTGGGCTGCGCAACAGCTGCCAGACCAAACACGGCAGCCGTCAAAAGAAAAAGAATCCTCTTCATGTTAGTATTATTTATTATTAGTCAGATGCCACGAAAAGAAAAACACAGATGAAAGCCAACTGCCTCTCTCGTATTACAAAGGTAGGCAAAAATGATGAAAAGGCACTCCTACCATACACATTTAACATCAGGAAAAACGATTCTTCATAAATTTTCCGCATGAAAGCCATGCCGAAACATTCCCATGTACCGGACATGATATAATCACACTTTTTATATAACTTTGCATAGGACAAAACCTAAACAAACATAAATAATATGAGAAAACTTTCCTTTACTCTGCTATGCGGCTTACTGTTTGCCGGGCAGACAGCATGGGGCAAGGTCACCCTGCCCACACACTTCACCAGCAACATGGTGCTTCAACAGAAAACCACACTTCGCATCCATGGCACAGCCCGACCAGGAAGCCAGGTGACTCTGATCACAGGATGGAACAAGAAAGGTGTGGCTGTACAAGCCTCGCAAACGGACGGACAATTTACCCTTACCATACAGACTCCCAAGGGAGGATTGAAACCCTACAGCATGACCTTCTCCGACGGTGAGGAGACCACCCTCGACAACGTGCTGATTGGAGAGGTGTGGCTGGGTAGCGGACAGAGCAACATGGAGATGCCCCTCAAGGGCTGGGGAAAGGTGCTCAACTATGAGGAAGAGATTGCCAACGCCAATTATCCCATGATACGACTGCTCCAGGTGAAGAAACGTACCAACGTACGTCCGCAAGAACAAGTGGAGCTCACCATGGACGGCTGGCAGGAGTGCAGCCCACAGACAGTGGAGAACTTCAGTGCCCTCTGCTATTTCTATGCCCTGCGCCTGTGGGAAGAGCTGAAAATTCCCGTAGGTGTCATTGATGACGACTGGGGTGGAACTCCTGTGGAAGCCTGGACACGGGCCGAAGCCCTTCAGTATGTGACAGGATTTGAAGAGCAGGCCGGCAAGATGATCAGTTCGGGATACGATGCCGATGCCATGACCGCATATTACGAAAGTATCCCTCAGGAAAGAAGAAACCGGAATCATGACGTAAACTATTACAAGCATGCCACAGGCCTCTATAATGCCATGATACACCCACTGATTGAGTTCCCGGTAAAAGGTATCATCTGGTACCAGGGGTGTGACAACGTGGGACGCGCAGCCCAATATCAAACGGCCTTCCAGACCATGATTACCGACTGGCGCAAATGCTGGAACAACCCCACCATGCCTTTCTATTTTGTACAGTTAGCCAACTTCCTGCAGCCAAGTGACCTGCAGCCCGACTCCCAATGGGCACTTCTGCGTGAATCGCAAGCTGATGCCTTGTGCCTGCCCAACACAGGCATGGTGACCAATATTGACCTGGGGGATGCCCAGGATATCCATCCCAAGACGAAACGAGAGGTAGGCAGACGCATGGCTGCCATTGCGCTGAATCAGACCTACGGCAAACGTAAGGTGGCCTATACAGCACCCATCTACGAACGCTTTACCGTGGAAGATGACGGCATACACATCCATTTCAGCACACCACAAGGAAGCGAACCGCTGGTGGCAGAGGACAACCTGCCAGGCTTCATCATAGCAGGAGCTGACCGAAAATGGCACGTTGCCAAGGCCAAAGTGGTGAGCGAAGATGAGGTGGTTGTAAGCAGCGAGGGAATACATTTCCCCGTGGCTGTTCGTTACGGATGGGCAGACAATCCCACCTGTACTCTGCGTACGGCAAGCGACTTGCACGTGGCTCCATTCCGTACAGACCGCTGGTAAACCGACATAAGGTCAAGAACAATTATGGCGACAGGCAACACCCGCGGGTGATACCTGCCGCCATAATCATATATACATCACTCAGGGATGCCTTGTACAAATTTTCCCAAAAGACAGAATCCGTATCACCTGCCCTCCGACCTTATAATTATATATATATATAAATGTACGCGCGCGAGACGACGGAGCTGCCAAGAGAGAGAAAGGCATGAGGAGACTGTCTCGTCCAGACCTATCAGGAGGGCTTGAAGAGTGTGTTCGAACGTAGTTTACCCATCTGCCATACACAACGGACATCAAGTTTCTCATCCAGAATAAGGATATCGGCATCCCTACCACGCGTGAGCGAACCCTTACGGTCATGCACGCCCATGATATGTGCAGGTGTCTCACTTGCCATGCGAACAGCATCCTCCAAGGGAACCTCTGCCTGATTGACCATCGTGCGAACCAATCTGTCGGTGGTAGCAATAGAGCCTGCCAGGGCAGAACGATCGGACAATTTACATACCCCATCCTCAATCACCACACGAGGGTCAAAAGCCTTGACGTCCTTGCTGTCAGTTGCGGCTACAGCCAAAGCATCAGTAATGAGAGCCATTCGCTCGACTCCCTTGACCTTGTATACCATGCGGAGGATAGTGGGAGGCACATGAACACCATCGGCAACACATTCCACCGTCATGTCATCTATGATATATACGCTCTCTACTGTTCCCTCGTACTTATACTCACGCTTGTTGTGGAAGCCTGGCATCGCATTATAGAAATGGGTGACATGAGTGAATCCTGCATCAAAAGCAGCTTTCACATCGCTGTAGTTGGCAGCTGTGTGGGCTATGCTGGGCAAAATGCCTTTCTCGGAACAGAACTTTCCAAACTGGAGAGCTCCCGGCAACTCCGGTGCAGCATCCCATCTGGACAAACAGGGCGAACCCTCCACGATGGGAATATACTCATTTGGGTCAGGATTCTTGATCCACTCCGGGCGCTGGGCTCCCGCCTTCAAGGGATTAAGATAATGTCCCTCCAGGTGAAGACCGAGAATGGGAGACTCCGGATCCCTCATAAGTTCGTTGCAGGTCTCGACAGCCTTCTCTATCATGGGAACGGTACTGCTGCTCAACGTGGGAAAGATACTGGTGGTCCCATACTGCAGATGTGCGTTGACAGCCACATTAAAGGCCTCGGCCGTTCCTTCCTGGAAATCACGTCCGCCACCTCCATGCACATGAATATCAACAAAACCTGGAACCACATACATGCCCTTGGCATCAATGATGTCTGCGCCAATAATGGCCAGGTCACAATTGGTAACCTCAAGGATCTTATTGTCTCGTATGATTACGCTACCATCCCTCAACCACCCCTGTGGAGTAAGTATCCGTCCATTGATTATCTGTGTCAACATAATCGTATCCCTTTTTTTATTTCCTGTCTTTGTATTCAAGCCATGCTATAAACCACATCCATGATGCGATGACCTATTTCCTCGGCAGCCTCCATAGTGGAAGCCTCGCTATAGACACGGATGATGGGCTCGGTATTTGATTTGCGAAGATGTACCCATTTGTCGGGAAAATCAATCTTCACGCCATCAATATCATTTACCTCCTCATCCCTGAACATCTCCTTCACACGCTCAAGAATGGCATCCACGTCAGTCTCGGGAGTAAGGTCAATACGATTCTTTGCAATATAATAAGGAGGGTAAGTGGCACGAAGCTGGCTGGTGGTACAACCTTTCTTGGCCAAATAGGTAAGGATAAGAGCAATACCCACCAGGGCATCACGTCCATAATGCGCCTCGGGATAGATGACTCCGCCATTGCCTTCTCCGCCTATCACGGCATTTGTCTCCTTCATTCGTGTCACCACATTCACCTCACCCACAGCCGATGCGCTATATTCCATGCCATACTTGCGAGTGACATCGCGCAAGGCACGTGTACTGCTCAGATTACTTACCGTGTTGCCGGGTGTGTGCTGAAGGATATAGTCAGCCACAGTAACCAGAGTGTATTCCTCACCATACATGCTTCCATCCTCACAGAAGAGTGCCAAGCGGTCCACATCAGGATCTACCACAAAGCCTATATCGTGACCACCCTTCTGCATCAGCGACTTTATCCCGGCAAGATTCTTTTCAAGCGGTTCGGGATTGTGCTGGAAATCACCCGTAGGTTCGGTAAAGAGACCTGTCACCTGCCTCACACCCATGCGTTCAAACAACTTAGGCAGAATGACACCTCCCACACTATTGACAGAATCAAATGCTACACGGAAGTCGGCCTTGCGAATGGCTTCGGCATCCACGAGAGGAAGACTGAGAACCATGTCAATATGCTTCTGATCATAGGTGTCATCCTCACGATAAGAACCCAAATGATCCACGTCAGCATATTCAAAATCCTCGGCCTCGGCAATACGGAGCACCTCGTTACCCTCTGCCTTATTAAGGAATTCGCCCTTTTCGTTGAGCAACTTAAGGGCATTCCACATGCGAGGATTGTGACTTGCGGTGATGATGATACCGCCACAGGCACCCTCCATAGTTACAGCAATCTCTGTGGTTGGCGTGGTAGCAAGGCCGATGTCTACCACATCGAAGCCCATGCCCATCAGAGTACCACACACCACATTCTTGACCATCTCGCCAGAGATACGGGCATCACGGCCCACCACGATTTTATTACTGGCAATCTTTGTCGTGCGACGTATGAGGGTTGCATATGCTGACGTAAACTTCACTATATCCAAAGGATTGAGTGTGTCACCCGAACGGCCTCCTATCGTTCCACGAATGCCAGAGATGGATTTGATTAGTGTCATAATATTCCTTTTTTTCCTGTTAATATATAATCATTTGACCAACACCTTGGCGCCGTTTATCACATAAATACCGGCACGCATAGGCTTGGATATACGCACGCCATCAAGAGTATAGATCTCGGCTGCCTCAGGAACGCTCTCTATAGCCATTACCGAAGAACCGTCAACAACCGTTACCTGCAGGGTGGTCTTCACGCCCGAACCATCTGACGCCGATGCCGTAATGGTAGCTGTACCTAAGGCAAGGGCGGTAATCACTCCCTCGGCATCGACAGAGGCCACCATGGTATCGGAACTCTTCCATGTCAGATTAGGATTGGTGGCTGTGGCAGGCAATACCGAAGCCGTCACACAATGAGTGTCACCTATGACCATACCCAACTCTGTCTCCGACAACTCGATACCCGTGACATATGTTTTGGACATGGTCACGTTATAGGTAACATCGGCAGGATGATATACAGTACCATTAGCCGTTGTCATCATCTGATTGATGAGTGAGAGTGTTCCTCCGTCAAACTTCTCATCGGCTTCGAGAACCACGGAGAAAAGCGTACCATTGAGACCCTTGAAAGTAGCGTTCTCGGTGGAATATCCCAATATCCGAACACCCGTCTCATCACTTCCGCGCTTAAGTATATGCGTATCTCCTGAGACGTTACCATAAGTGATATTGAGTGTATCCACAGAAAGTGCGCCCGTAAGAACCAAAGTAGTCTGGAAGGCCGTGATATACTGCGGAGTGGACATCCACACGTTAACCTTGCGAGTACTGCCACACTTCACAGATGCCGTGCTGGAATAGATGCGTGCCGAAGAATCATCCACAGGGGTAAAGTTCACTTCCTGTCCTGAAATGCCATTGATAATCGCCACCACATCCAAGACATTGATTTCCTTATCGGAAGTCACATCAGCATTGTACTTAAAGAAACCTTCAGGAGCACGTCCTACAATATATTCCGCCACCCAATCGGCATCACAGAGTGTCAGCACGCCATCCTTCTGCACATCTCCCATCAGGACAAGCTCATTGGAGAGTGTTCCATCGGGATTCTTCACCACGATGCCGCGTCTCTTGTCAAAGGCAGGATGAGAGTCCTCACCAATCTTCTGGAACCAAAGAGGTGCGTCACCCTTAGGAAGATTGAGCATCCAACAGAGTTCTCCGCTACTTACCTGTTCACTTGTTATGGCTGTCACCTGGCTACCAAGCGTGCTGTAGCAATCAGTCATGACAGGCACACCCGAATAACGGGCCATCTCCGATGATTCCACATAGCCCGTCACGTCACCCGCATTCCAGCACCCGGTCATCTGAGCCTCTCCTCCAAGCCATCCCGAGATAGCCGCGCTTTCGCCTCCGCCGGCTATTCGGCCCGTATTGTAGCAGTCCCTCACCACTATCTGGCTATTGCTCCCATAGTTGCATCCGAAAATGCCGGCCACGTTGACTCCTGTGCCCGTAATATTTGCCTCGTTGCCCACACGTTCGATGGTAACCAGTCCGCTATACATGCTTGTAGCCACCACTCCGACATAGGATGCCCCAGTGATGGAACATGAGGAGTCAAAGACAAAGTCACTTATCTGTACTCCGTCACCCACGATGCCAAACAGACCACAATTGCTCGTGCCCTTGATATTGAGATTACTTATGGAATGCCCACGCCCGTCAAATATTCCCATGAAAGGATACGTTTCATTTCCGATGGGAGAGAAATAGTCGCTGTAACCTGACATATTGATGTCTTCAGTGAGGTAGCCCTCTGATTTGTTGGCTCCAGAATTGACCGCCTGAGAAAACTCTATGAGGTCAGCAGGCGATGAGATATAGAAGACAGAGTCCACATACACCTTGTCTTCGCCATATCCCAGAAAGTTGTCTATCCAGTCCAGTCGGGTGGGGAAATATTCACGCAACACGTTCACCTCTCCCTCGTAGGAGCCATATGTCTTCGGATTCTGATGCACAAGATCATTTAGAATGGGCCATCGAATGAAGTTCAAGCGTTGGGATGCATCAAGAACCTGCGCCATGCTGTCGACATAAGCAAGCAAACTTTCGTCAGAGAAAAGACCACAACGGCGCATATCGCTCCATATCTGCTTCAGGCGAGCGTTGGCATACGTATCCAGGAAGATCCTGTTGACAAAAGACCGCATACCATTGGCTGCGCTTCCCCCTGATTTATAGACCCAGTCCGAGCGGCTGCTTACAGGATAGATACGTGAATCGTTGTCCATCGCCAAATCGAAATCCCACACAGGCCCTACATAGAAAGGCGTCTGGTCACGTTGTTTGTACATGTATGTACTCCAATAGGTATCGGTATTTCCTGCCAGTTCACCCACGATAAAATGCCTCAGGAAACTTTCCACATCCAACTTGGCACGATACCCCAGGGAGTCATCCCTGAAGGTAGAGGACCACAAAGCGCTCTCCAAAAGGTTGAATGCCTGCTTGATATAAGAAGACTGCTGGGTGGTAATCTCGTCATCGTCGGGAGACTTGATGGTCACAGGAATGCCATGCGAACTGGTAAACCAAGATGTCTCGCTGCTGGCATAGGCATCCACCTCCACCAGATAACCACCCGTGAGAGCCACGCCATCGTTATCTTCCGGAGCCATCTCGGTGATGGGTACACGCGCCTTGTCCACACTTATCTGGTCACACAACTGATAGCAACCCTTATACTCACCATTCAAGATAACATCAACAGGCTGGCAGTATGGTGTATAGACCAATCCCAGACGTTTGCTGATTTCAAAGGCAATACAGTTACGCATCAAAGTCTTGTCACCATAATTGTTGATTAACGTCCACTTCTTGGCCTTCGCCGGCGACTCCAAAGCAGACCCCTTCAGCATATGGTGGCTCTTGCCATCATTGAACTTGATACGGTAAGGCTTCTTCGGGAAACTCCAAGAGGCATTTCCCCGGCCACGGATCAACAGAGGATATTCCTGAATGAGCGTCCCGTCATCGTACACCATGCACATATTGGAAGGCATATCAGTCACCTTATCCTGAGGATCGGTACCTGCATACGTGTGGATACTCAGAGTGGGAAGGTTGGTTATCTGATAGAAATGGGTATCGTCACCTGTGCCCTCGTATCCATAAAACTCCACCTCAGCCACATTGCAACGGGCGTTATTAGGGCCCACATAGCGCACATAACGGAAACCGCGGGACACATTCACATCAGCATAATTGCCCACGTTGTTTGCCCCGGCATCAGGTACGAGATACAACGGAATGCCATCTGAGAAGTCCGCGTTATTGGCCCCTTCGAATAAAGCCAGCTGCACTCTCCCTGGCTGACCGGTACGGGGAGCCCAGCCCACACCGGTAATCACGTGAGGAGTGCCCAGATCAAGTCCTACCCATGTATTAGACCTGTCCAACGAAGCAAAAAACGTGTCATAATCACCATCAAAAGCACATGCCCACGTGTTGACAGTCTCCGATGAAGCGCCTGTCGAATAATCCACATTGGGCGACCCCATAGGTGTGCCCGTCAATTTCCCGTCCCTTGCATTCGCATGCAATACACCCACATACAGGAAGGCCAAAGCACACAACATTCTACTCATTCCGTATCTGTATTTCATTTTGTTTCGTTTCAGTCAGACTATATTTATTATTATTTAATTGCAAATATACGTTTTTTTCCGCATGTGGCATTTCCTTTTCCAAGAAATGTTCGCGCGCATGCGTATTTTAATACCTGCACAACACATCACCAGCCAGGAATTAACGTACCTTTGCACAAAAGTAACAAAACAAGTCAAAGAAATGGCAAATTCCAACATCCCGGTGCTATTGCTTACCGGTTACTTAGGCAGCGGAAAGACTACCCTACTCAACAGAATCCTTTCCAACAAGCGGGGAATACGCTTCGCTGTGATTGTCAACGATATCGGAGAAGTAAATATTGACGCCAGTCTGATTCAGAAGGGAGGTATTGTGGACCAGCAGGATGACAGTCTGGTGGCCTTACAGAACGGATGCATATGCTGTACCCTGAAGATGGATCTGGTGCAACAGATACACGACATCATCAAGATGCAACGTTTCGACTATCTGGTCATCGAAGCAAGCGGAATATGCGAACCGGCACCCATCGCCCAAACCATCTGCTCCATGCAGGATATGGCCGAACCGGTCACACGATATGGAATACCCGAACTGGACTGTATCGTGACCGTGGTGGACGCTCTGCGCATGAAGGATGAATTCCAGAGCGGCGAAGGGCTGATGAACAAGCACATCGGTGAAGAAGACATAGAGAACCTGGTGATTCAGCAGATTGAGTTCTGCAACATCATACTGCTCAACAAGGCGAGCGAGGTGGAATCACACGAACTGGAACGCATACGGCAGATTATCAGAGCGTTGCAACCCAAAGCAGAAATCATAGAATGTGACTATGGAAACGTGGACCTGGACCGCCTACTGCATACCGGCACCTTTGAATTCACCCGTGTGGCAACCTCTGCCGCATGGATAGACGAAATAGAGAACCATCACGAAGAGGAAGAACAGGAAGAAGAGGAGGACCATCATCACCACGATCACCACGATGAACACCATCATCATGACGAGCACCATCACCATGATGAAGAGGAGGAACACGAAGGACATCATCACCATCATCATCACCACCATGACGAAGAAGGAGAGGCCGAAGAATACGGAATCGGTTCTTTCGTGTACTATCGTCGCAAACCGTTCGATTTGGGACGCTTTGACCACTTCGTGGCCCGTCTATGGCCCAAGAACATCATACGTGCCAAGGGTATCTGCTATTTCCAGGGTGAGGAAGATACGTGCTACCTGTTCGAGCAAGCAGGCAAGCAGGTAGGTCTGCAGAACGCAGGACAATGGTATGCCACGATGCCTAAGAACAAACTGGAAGCCATGCTGGACAAAGATGCAGGTTTACGAAGGGACTGGGATGACTTTTATGGAGACCGCATGCAGAAACTGGTCTTCATCGGCCAGCATCTTGACAAGGAAGCCATCACAAATCTCCTGGATGACTGTCTGATGGACTGAAAGCCAACAAAGCCAACCATCATGAAAAAGGAAGCAGAATACGGAATGACATCCCTGTCTGCTTCCCTTTTTCATGACTCCGCGGAAATCTGGCGTTCCTCCACATCCTGAAATCTGCAAATGCTCTCAGAAACCGTAGCGAACATCTCTTCCTGTGTACTGCCATAACGCCTCACTTGAACAAACTATACGACACTCCCACATTGAAGAACGGTATTGGCGAACGTTTTTGCCTAAGAACGGCTTCCACTTCTGTCTCTCCCTCCTCATTCCTTATTCCTATGTTCTTGCGGTTTCGTGTATATAATCCACCCTTCATTACCACAGAAACACCTGAACGGACAGAAAGATAGAAGTGGCGGTTAATGATATACTCATAGTGTATTTCCGGTTTCAAGACCGCGTCACTGTAATAACAGGTGAATGGGACACCCTTCAATTCGGTTTTCAGATAGAAGTTATCCACGCCCATGGACGACCCTGCAGAAATGCGCTGATTGCGCATTTGGTAACGCAGGTAAAACTGGCTTGGCATCATCACCTCAACACTCAGAGCCGGGTTGTTGAAACGATGCCAATAGGTTATAATCGGCATGACAGGTATTTTGCGGAATAGTGTCATACCCATAATTCCTGTACAGAGATTGGTACGGTTCGTATTTTTCACGGCCATGACGGCTGCTAACCGTCCTTGCAGTTTCCCCCAACCCTTATCCCATCCGTCAACAGAAATGTCTGCCGACAATATGAGAGGACGATTAAAAAGGCGCATATAATAGAACGCATTCAGCCCTCCAACGTAATGATTGTATGTGTCGTTGCAAAATATGGCGGACGCGGTATCTCCGCAGCTTTCAAACTTGTAGCAGGCATACTGCACATTGGCATAGAGCGAGAGCTTACGCAATCTCACTATGGGTACCATCGTAGAGAAGCGGATGGTGTTCAGGTTCTTCTTTCGTCCGTTCTCAACTTCCTTTCCATCGAATGTGAAAGTGTAATCGTGTGACCATTTCGTTTCCCACGACAGATTGAGCGTGCGATATCGTGAGAAGTTTTTTGCGGCAAGAGTTCGGAAATCCTCTGCCAACGAGTCGGCAATGGTACGCGAATGACAGCCGGTGGCAAATGTCATCCAGAAGAATGCGACACAGATACCAAAGAAAAGGCTGCCATGTTTGCACGTCCCTTCCTCAGAGAGATATTCTAACAATGAGTACCGACACCACAGATTGAGCTTCTTCATCCTTAAAAGACTCATACAGATGACCTTTGCTAAAAAGCCTCTGCAAACTGGAACACAAAACCTCCGGTGTCCTTGCCAAAACCGTAATCAATGCGAACATTCACGTCATGCTTAAACTCTATGCGCAATCCCAACCCATAATTGGGCAGTGTGTTCCCCAGCTTTAATTGGCTGAAAGACGGAAACACATTGCCACCGCCGACCCATGCCACACATCCCAAACGGCTGTAAATGTGCTGGCGTAGTTCCACTTGTGCGGCTATCTGGCTGCAATCGATATAGCGACCCGCATAATAGCCCCGCATACGGCTCGTACCGCTACCCAGTTCCTCACGCATCGTCCACGGGGTACAATCACGGTTCAAACTCCCATAGAGGTCGAAAGCAAGCGTGCCACCTTGCCATACAGGCTGATAGATGTCAAATTGCAGGGTAGTGTTCGTCAGTGTCTTGTCGCAGGAACTCATGAAACTGGGATAGACAACCTCGCGCACCATGAAATAGACACCATGTCTGGGGTTGAGGATAAAGTCGCGTGTATCGTATTGGAGTGACATTCCTATCCCGGCAAAAAAATAGGAATTTTTCTGTCCCTCCAGATAACTTCGGTCAGAGGCCTTCGACAATGACGTGTAGTTGATATTGAATGCCGCACCCACATGGAATCCTGATGTGAACTTATACACGTAATCTGATTGCCACTTGAGTTGCTGTTTGGTATATTCGGAGATAGGATTCACGGAACAGGCATCATAAGAGATTCCCCAAAAATCCAGCGTCTTGTGCATGAACTGCAGACTGTAGGTCAGACGTGACCTGTTACCACGGAAATGATTGTTTCCTTTTGCTGTAATACCATAAATGCCTTTCAATGTAGCACTGCCGGAAAGAGAGAAATCCGAAGGTTGCATGATGGAATCCGTACGATCGAGACGATAAAGGGCTGTGGCAACTCCACCCATACCTACACCACCTTCACGGGTGTAACATGGGGCAAGGATAAATGTCATGTCTATTCTTTGCTCATGCGTTCGGTCCACATTTCCGTGCACCAGACTGTTCCACCATCGCCTCAATCCTCTTTCCTGCGGTATGGAATCCTGCTGTGCAGTTGCGCTTATGGCAACGGAGAATATGCCAATGGCTGTGAGAAGCATATATCTGGATCTCATTTCTGGTCCGTTTTAGAGTCCTGCCTTCCAAAGCGCCAGGCAAGACCTATGCCGACTGTATGCGGGTGCATCTTTACGTGGCTGCTGTTCGA
>JBJEKL010000039.1:0-55061 GCA_051878615.1 Bacteroidaceae bacterium
ATTTCTTCGGGGTTTCCTATCTGTGCAATAATCTCCCGTATCACTTCATTGCTGACTGCTTCCATTCCACTTCCTTTTCGAGCCCAAAGCAGCTCTGCCACTCGATGTTCGATATCGTCGGATATTTCTGCGCCTCCTTCCTGTTTGCTGAAATATCTCTTCATGCTCTCCAGATAGTTATCGAGCAGTTGGTAGGCATCCTCATCAATATTGTAGAGTGTGCCGTAGAGATTGATCTGGATATTCTTTTTCATTCTCTTGTTTGGATAAAATGGTTTGTCGGATTGTTATTGTGAGAGCTCTGCATGGAGTTTGCCTACGGTGTTGGCAATCTCATTCCAGCTCTGATCAAGGACGATAAGTGCTTCTTCTCCTTCAGGGGTGAGCGTGTAGTATTTTCGTGGCGGTCCGGAACAACTCTCCTGCCATTCGTATTTGAGTATTCCATCCTTCTTGAGACGATTGAGCAGAGGATAGAGTGTACCTTCCATGATGATCATGTCGGCATCCTGTAGCTGCCCAATGATATCATTGGCATAGCATGCGCGTCGTTTCAGAAGCAGCATGATACAGTACTCCAATAGTCCCTTACGCATCTGAGCCTTTGTGTTTTCTGTATTCATCTTCTTGTTCTTGATGTATTCTGACACAAAGGTATATAAAAACTTAGTACCTTGTATCGCATAGTACTATGTTTTTAACAAGAAAATCATACAAGGCACTCTACTCCTTATATATATAGAGACCAAGGACGTGTCTTCTGTACCTTTTGACACGCCCTTGTAGCATACTTTTATTGGGATCCGTCATATGATGATTGCCCTTTTGTGTAAAAATCCCGGATGGGCAGTATCATAGACTGTAGGAGTTCGTTTAGTGTAAGGTTTCTATGGGTAGTGTGAATTCGTTTACAGTCTTGATATATCTCGGCATGAAATCTGCCATGGTGGGATAGAGCTCGGGATGGGCTTCGCGTTCCTCAAGGACTTTGATGATATCACGGAGGAGCACGAATTTCTTTTTGCTCTCATCCATCTTTATCCAGTCCTCCAAGGTGTAACCATTCATGTCCATGGGATGCGTCATCAGGTATCGGATGACACATGCTTCCACAAAGGTTTCATTCATCACATACATTGGTGTACCGTAGGCGATCGAGGCATAGAACTTCGCATTTGGGGTGAATATCTCTTCTGCTTTCTCCTTTATGCTTGTCCAGTTCTTCTCGTTGAGTGGATTGCAGTATGAGTGATTGCATTCATGAACGATGATAGGCAAGGTGTATTCTGTACCATAATATATCTGACCATTCTTATCTCGGTCGCAGCATCCCATCATGGCATAGATTACTTCCTTTCCATCCTTGTGCATCTTGTTCACTGCATAATTGGCGGGTCCGATGAGTATGCCTAAGCATATATTGAAGTTACAGTTATCGCGCGGCCCAAAGAAACGGTCATACCAACCGAAGTCTATGGTGTCCACCACCTTCTGCATGGCCTGTTCGCATTCCTGATAGAGTGGTTTGTGGTTTTCGTAGAACTGACGGAAGGGTGTCTCGTCATAGAAGTCCTGAAGTAATTTCACGAACTTCTTCTCTTTCTTGCGCTTGATTCGGTCGTAATAATCGTTGTAGTCAGGGACAATCGTATTGTCGAAGGTTATTTTGCCCTCTTTGATTTTCAGTCGTAGTGCGACATCTATGGGGAAGTTCCAGTTGAATCCATCGCTCATAAGTTGTTCCTTGGCATATCTTGCAGCCTGATGTTCTTTGTATGGTGCGAAGATGCTGTCCAGTTCGGCCATATAGTCGGGCAGGGCCTCGTCGTCCCACGTGTATCCGGGGATTTCTGCCAGATGTGCCACTATGCTTACCAGTTCGGTCTCTTCCAGATATTCTGCTTTTACCTTTTGCTGTGCGATGCAATGTGAGGCAGACAGGAGAAAAAACAGGGCGAATGATACTTGTTTCTTCATAATCTTTTCTTTAGAATAATGATTTCTGCGTCAGTCCCATCGGCTCCATACTCACTCACAAGGATATATTCCTCACTACAGGCAATACCATAGCATCGTCCATTACTTTTCTGCACCTGGTTCCCCCAATAGGTGGCATGGTCATCCACCATTCTGACTTTGTTCCCATGGATAATATATTCTTGATTAACGAACGCTCCCTGCAGGACATACAGGTTAGTGACGTGCAGTTCAGGAATCCCAAGTGCATTTATTTCTTTGATGAACTGTTTCTTCAGAGGATGCTCTGCGTGAGGAATGGCGTCGGCAGGTAGATTCCATCGCTTCAGTGATGGATAGAATTTGCGTAGGACATCCTTGTATTCACAGCAGGTGAGTGCCTGTCCTGTGTTCTTGTTGTATTCTTCCACAAACATGGAGCAGTATTCCACCATTTCCTCCATGGTGAAATCCCCTGTAAACGCTCCGTCCTTGTAGCAATAGATACAATAGTCGATGTTTTTGCTGCCGTCGGCATTTGTGCCAAGAAGTTCATCGGTCAGAGGCATGCCGCAACTCTGGCAAAATTTTGTTTCTTTGTCCATGTTGATGATGTCTTTTCTGAGGAATTGTCTTGTGCCAATTTAGGTTTAATCTCCTGTTTAGGGCAGTCGTAGGCGGAAGGTCACGGTACCCATGTCCTCGTCTTGATGCAGGGTGAGTGTGCCGCCCGATGCCCTCATGATTTGTCGTGCGAGCGAGAGCCCGATGCCTGAGCCTTCCGGCTTGGTGGTGAAGAATGGCACGAAGATATGTTCTGCCACGTTAGCCGGAATCGTATTTCCCTTATTTGTCACGTCGATGATGACTGCCTCTTGTTCGTCTGTCCATGCCTTTATGTGGATAGCGTCTTCCTGTCTGGTTGCTTCCACGGCATTTTTCAGCAAGTTGTTCACTACGTGTGATATGAGGCTCTCGTCGGCATATATCAGTAAGTCCTGCGGTTCTGAAAGTGTCTCTATCGGCCGAGGATATAATGAGGCCATGCGCTTCAGGAAAGGTTTTGCATAGAAGAGGGTGGGGGAGGGAGAGGGTACATGCGTGAATCGTCGGTATGTTTGCACGAATTTGAGCAGTTCCTCCCCTGTCTTCTTGATGGTCTCCAGTCCTCTCTTCAGTTCCTTGTCGGGGACAGTTCCTTCCTGTGTCTCCTTCTCCATGTGTGTGAGCAGTGTTCCCGTCAGAGAGGTGATGGGTGTTATGGTATTCATGATTTCGTGTGTCAGAACCCGTGTCAACTTTATCCAGGAATCCACTTCGTGACTGTCCAGTTCATCTTCCACGTTGCTGAGTGTCATGATGCGCACTCGTTTGCCTCGCAGTGTGGTGGTGGTCTCGTGTCGTGCCAGACGTTCGTCTGTCAGTGTCTTGGCAGGTATCTGCCCCATGTGCGTCAGTATGTCGGTGTGCAAAAGCTGTAGTGCGGCACGGTTGTGCATCAGTATGTTGTCCCGCTCGTCCACCACCAGCAGTCCTGTGGTGGTGGCATTGAGTACCATCTCAAAATACTTTTCGTGCTCCATCTGCTCGTCCCTTGCACGTTGTAAGACTTCCTTGATGCGGTTCAGCCAGTGGTTTATGATGTTTCTCCCGTATTTGCTTCTCTCGGTGAAGCGCAGTGTATAGTCGGCATTCTC
Source organism: Bacteroidaceae bacterium (assembly GCA_051878615.1). GTDB lineage: Bacteria > Bacteroidota > Bacteroidia > Bacteroidales > Bacteroidaceae > Physcousia. The sequence goes on from JBJEKL010000039.1 coordinate 3,654, forward strand.
CACTGCCTCAAAGAGCAGTTTCAGGTTTGCCTTGTCACGCTGGTGGCGTCGCCATAGCCTTATGTAGGCCACACCGAGCAGGGCCGACAGGCATATCAGGACGAGTGTTTCAAAGCCCATATCTCTTTATCTTGTTGTATAGTGTTTGGCGTGATATGCCTAATCTGACAGCCACCACGGAGAGGTTGCCTGTGCATTCCTTGATGGTCCTTTCTATCATTCTGCGCTCCATCTCGTCCAGTGTCTGAACTTCCTCTATCGGTTTCTCCCTGCGTGTGCTTCCCCCATCGATATCCTCAGCCTCGATACGGCCTCCATCGCTTAGTATCACGGCCTTCTCCATAGCATGCTGCAGTTCGCGTATGTTGCCATACCAGGGCATGCCGCCCAGTTTCTTTTCTGCTTGGGCCGAAAGGTGCAGGCCTTCCTTGCCGTACATGTCCGCATATCTCTTTACGAATGTGGCGGCCAGCGGGATGATGTCTTGTGCTCTTTGCCGCAGAGGTGGCAGATGCAGGTGGATGGTGTTGATGCGGTAGAGCAGATCCTCACGGAAGGTTCCCTGGTCTACCATCTGTTGCAGGTCTCGGTTTGTGGCACACACCAGCCGCACGTCCACGGGTATCTCTGTGCTGCTTCCCACCCTCACGATGCTACGTCGTTGTAGTGCGGTCAGCAGTTTTGCCTGTAGTCTGTAGGACAGGTTTCCGATTTCGTCCAGGAAGAGCGTGCCTCCGTTTGCCAGTTCCAATTTGCCCGGCCGGTCGGTCTGTGCATCGGTGAAGGCACCCTTGACGTGTCCGAAGAGTTCGCTTTCGAACAATGTTTCACTGATGGCTCCCATGTCCACGGGCAACAGTTGTGAAGCGGCACGTGCCGACAGGCGGTGAATCTCGTGTGCCAGAACCTCCTTGCCCGTTCCGTTTTCTCCGGTTATCAGGATATTGGCATCTGTCGCTGCCACCTTCTCCACCGTTCTTCTCAGGGAGTTCATGGCCGGTGAACTGCCCCAGAACATGCCCGAGGCATCTTGTCTGCCCTCCTTCTGTTGGGATTTCTTGTCCTTATCCCGTGCTGAGATGAGCGCCTCCAGCATACGCTCGTTGCTGAAAGGCTTTACCACAAAATCGGTTGCTCCCTCCTTGATACCCCTTACAGCCAGGTTGATATCGGCATACGCCGTAAAGAGAACCACTCTTGTTTGTGGCGTCATCTGTTTGATCCGTTCCAGCCAATAGAGACCTTCATTGCCATTGTTGGTGCTGAAGTGTGGTGTCTTCTCGCTTCTTGTGATATGCTCGGTATTCTCCTCGACGGCAGCCCTGCTGAAATTCATGTCCAGCAGGACTACATCCGGCCGGAGTTCGCGCAGGTGTGCGGGGATGCCCGCCGGATTGGCAATGGTTGCGATACGCTCAAACACAGGCTCCATGAGCATGCGCACCGTGGTGAGGATATTGCGGTTGTCGTCCACAACGAGTAGTGTCCCTTGCTTTGTCATGTTTTTATATGTTCTCTGCTTAATGCCTTGCAAATGTACGTAATTGTGCCGAAAGGCCCGTTGCCGCTGTACAATATTTGTACATCATTGTCCAGTAAATGGACAGTCGGGCGATTGTGGTATTTGCGTAAGTCTCTTGTTATCAAATAGGTAATGCTTTTGGCACGCCTCTTGCAACTGGTAGATGCAGAATGACAAGCAGAATGTACAAGATGAGCAAGCACACTACATCTACTCTTGCGCTACTCTGGATATTGCTGGGTAGTGTTCCGGCACGTGCCGAAGTTCGGGCGGTGTCGATGGACAGTTGCATGCGTTATGCCATTGTTCATGCCAGTGACATCCAGCGCCAGCGCATTGCCACCCGTCAGAGTGAACAGGAATACCGCAGGGCCGTGACGGGATTCCTCCCTTCCTTGGGCGCTTCGATGAGCGCACAATATCAGTGGGGACGAAGTGTCGATCCCGAGACGAATACCTATAACAACGTCACCACGTTCAACAACTACTGGCAGCTCTATGCCTCTCTCACGCTTTTCGATGGCTTTGCCACTGTCAATGCCTTTCGCCAGGCACGCCTTGTCAGACAATCTTCCCAGACGACCATGCAGCGGGTGAGCGATGACATAGCCGCCGATGTGATGCAGAAGTACATCGAGGCTGCCTATGCCCAGGCCTGCATTGGCATTGCCCGGGATTGTCTGGATGAGAGCAGACGCCAGCTTCATCTCATAGAGACCCTCTATGAGTTGGGTGAGAAAGGACGTCCCGATGTGGTGCAGATGGAATCTCAGGTGGCAGGGGACGAGTATGCACTCATTCATCAGCAGAATGTGGCCGCGCAGGCTCTGCTTGACCTGAAGTCGGCCATGAATTTTCCTCAGCAGGACTCCCTGCGCATTGCTCTTCAGGCCGATGCTGAAGATTTCTCCCTCTCGGCTCCGACAGGTGCCGAGCAAGTCTTCGCCATCTTCCAGCAGATCTCTCCGCAACTGCGTGAGGCAGAGCAAAATGCCGAGTATGCACGGCTGGGAGTACGTATCCGCAGGGGGTATCTTATGCCCAGCATCAGTCTCTCGGCCGGTATCTATACCAGTTACTACCGCAATCTGTCCTACCCGGGCAGTGCTACGCCCTTCGGGTCCCAGTTCCGCAACAACCGGGGTGAATATTTCGGGGTAAGTCTCTCGTTGCCTTTCCTGAGCCCGTCAAACTGGCATGCGCTCAGGCAGGCCACGATGCAATGGCATGTTTCGCTGGTCAACCTTGAGGAGCGTCGTCGTCGCGTACACGATGACGTGGCCAAGGCTGTGATGGACATGCAGGGTTGTGAGCGCGAACTGACACAGATGTGTCGCAAGACCAGATCCGATTCCCTTTCTTACCATGCCACCAGCAGGAAGTACGAGGAGGGCATGGTTTCCACGTTCGATTTGCAGACGTCGGCCCGCACCCTGCTGGAGAGCCGTATCAAAACCGTCCAGATGCAGATGCTCCTCGTGATGAAGCGACGCTTGGTGGACTATTATCAGGGACGTCCGTTGGTGCGGGATTAGTCCCACGCGCGCGTATGCGTATATATATGGTATAAGATAAATCAGTAATTTTGGGAAACAGATTATAGATAAAACAGAGATTATGGATATTCAGATTCAGAGGAAACATTACCTGATTCCGCGAAAGTATTGGGGATGGATGGCGGGTGCCATCGTCTTCGCAGGCATGCTGCTTGCACTGGGACTCAGCGATTTTTCCACTACGCTGAAAGTGGACAGCAAGGGCATCAGCATCGGCAAGGTACGCCGTGCCCGCTTCAACGACTACGTATCTGTGGACGGGCAGGTCATTCCCATCAGCACGGTGCAGGTAAGCAGTGAGGAAGGCGGCATAGTCCGGCAGAAGGTCATTGAGGAAGGAGCGCACGTGCAGGCAGGTGATGTCATCATCCGTCTGTCCAACTCCAATCTGGACCTGCAGATACTTAATGCAGAGAGTGAACTGGCCGAGAAACAGAACATCCTGCGCAATACACAGATAACGATGGAGCAGGACAAACTCTCGAATACCAACGAAGAACTGCAGCTCTCGCAAGATGTGATTACCAAAAAACGCGCTTACGAGCATCAGAAGGCCTTGTGGGAGGAACAACTCATTGCTCGTGAGGACTACCTGAAGGCGAAGGAGGACTACGAACTGGCAAGTAAGAAGCACGATCTCATCACCGAACGGCTGCGCAAGGACGCACAGTTGAGACAGTCGCAGATGGACCAGATGAATGACAACCTGGCCTCCATGCAGCGCAATGTGCAGTTGGTACGGGAACGTAAGGATCGGCTCGAGGTGCGCAGCAGTATCCCGGGCGAGGTGGGACTGCTCGATGTGGAGTTGGGACAGCATGTCTCGGCAGGACAGCGCATAGCGGTCATCAATGACTTGAGTGATTACAAGGTACAGGCACGTGTGGACGAGCATTACATCGACCGCGTGCAGACAGGGCTCACGGCCACCTTCAAGCAGAATGAGCAAGAGTACAACCTTCTTCTGCGCAAGGTCTATCCCGAGGTGCGCGAAGGCCGTTTCCGCATAGATTTCGTGTTCCGGGGTGAGCGCCCTGCCAACATCCGCACGGGTCAGACCTATTACATCGACCTGCAGTTGGGCGAGCCCAAGGAGGCCGTCATCATCCCCAAGGGGACATTCTACGGTGTCACAGGCGGCCAGTGGATATTTGTGCTCGACAGAGACGGACACAAGGCTTATCGCCGAAAGATTTCCATAGGCAGACAAAATCCTAAGTATTATGAAGTGATTGATGGATTGGAACCGGGAGAGCGTGTCATCGTAAGTGGATACGAGGCGTACAAGGAGAGCGAGGTACTGGTGCTTGAGTGAAGGGAATAACATGGCAGAGGCCTTTATAATCTCAAAATCATATTGACAGAAAATACAATCCAAGATATATGAAACAGATATTTGACATGAAATCATTCGGTGTGTTTCTATCACGCAACAAGTTCTACACGCTGGTCAACGTGCTGGGTTTCTCGGTGAGCATGGCGTTTGTCATCCTCATCATGCTCTATGCCCAGCAGGAGTACAGCGTGGACAAGTGTGTCGGGGATGCCGACCGCATCTATTCGGTGTGCATGTATTATGGCGATCAGGATGCCGAGTGCGTGGAGGGGAGCCACTGGCGCACGCAACGTGCGCTCAGGCAGACTTTCCCCCAAATAGAGATGACTTGCGGCATGGCGTACGAAAGGGTCGAGACGACGTTCGACGACAAGACGCTGCAGATATGCACGATGTTTGCCGACAGCACTTTCTTCCGCATGTTCTCCTTCCCTCTGAGCCAGGGAAATGCTGACCATGCGTTGGACGACATCGGCTCGGCCGTGGTGGACGAGGCGTTTGCACGCAAGGTGTGGGGCGATGCCAATCCCATGGGCAAGCGCCTGCAGATTGATGACCTGAACGGGCTCACCGTGCACGTTACGGGCGTGTACCGGGGGTTGCCCAACACGTCGCTGGGCCAGAGCGACATGATTATCAGATTCGAGCATATGGAGCATGTCAACAGTTACATTACGGCTCCGCGCATGGGTAACAGCTCTGGTTCCGTGGTGTTTCTGAAGGCTAGGCCGGGCAATGACCTCAGCGGAATGGGAGAAGCCTTTGACAAGGCTTACCGCGACATGGGATTCTGGGTATATACGATGAAAGGCAGCCAGATGCACACCGGCCTGCTCCGGTTTTCCGAGAGATATTTCTCTTCGGCTTATCCTGCACAGTATGGACGCATGATAAGCCTTCGTGGCAACCGTCTGTTGGTGAATGTCCTGTTTGTCGTGGGTTTGGTCATCCTGCTCTTCTCGGTGTTCAACTACATCAACCTCAGTACGGCCCAGAGCGGGAAGCGTGCCCAGGAGATGGCCACCCGTCGGCTGTTGGGCACGCAGAGACGCGAGATTGTCATGCGTCTCATTCTGGAGGGACTGCTCTTTTGCCTGGTTTCCTTCGTGCTCAGTATTGCACTAGCCTGGGCGACCTCGTCATATGCCGGCAGTATTCTGGAGACACGTATCCGCATGGAGGGTATGCTCCGACCGCTGTTCCTTGCTGGTATTTTTGCTCTGGTGGTACTGGTGGGTGTGGTGTCGAGCGCCATGTCGGCCATCGTCATCTCTCGCGTGAATCCGGTGGATGTTGTCCGCGGTACTTTCCGGATGCATGTGCGCATGAGGCTCACGCGTGTGTTCATCGTCATCCAGAACATGGCCACCATCATCATGCTTGCGGCAGCCCTGAGCATCTGGGCGCAGACGCGTCATCTGGTGAACGCTCCCCTGGGCTACGACACGGAGAATCTGATGGTGGTGCCCTCTGTGTCGGATGACTCGCTGAAGATGAACACCTTCATCAACGAGGTCGGGAAGCTCCCCTGTGTGGAGGGCATATCGGCTTCGGCCGGATACCCTTTCCAAGGTGGTAACAACAACACGTTCTCGATCGAGGACCGCAGCGTGTGCCTGCAGGTGATGATAGGGGACAGTTGCTTTTTCAGGGTGCTGGGACTGCGTGTCGCACAGGACAACCACCAGGCCGATCCCGAGAAGGGCGTGTGGGTGAACCGACAGTTCCTGGCCGAGATGGGGATGAGCGCGAAGGATCTGTTCGTCAACGTTCCTGCCTATGGCACCGATCCCGTGCCTGTGAACGGCATCATGGAGGACTTCAAGATTCGTTCGGTCATCAGTGACCAGCAACCGGTCAATATTTTTATAGAGAAGGTGCGCTCGCCCTGGAACTATCTGGTGCGTGTGAGGGGCGATGAGGCGGAGGCCCTGAAGCAGGTGGACGAGGTGTTCTACCAGGTGTTCCAGCGCAGGATAAGCGAGTTCGACCAGAGTCCCTACGTGATGCAGAAGATACGTTTCGCCTTCGACAGGGAGCGTCGTCTGTGCACCATCCTGGCACTCTTTGCCATGGTGGCGATCCTCATCAGCGTGTTGGGACTCGTGGCCATGACCACCTACTTCATCCGTCAGCATCGCAGGGATGTGGCTGTGCGCAAGGTCTTCGGCAGCAGTAGCGCTCAGATCAACCGTCGCCTCGTGGGCACCTTCATGTCCTATGCCCTTGTGGCCTTCGTCTTCTCGGCTCCCCTGGCCTACTGGCTTGTGGGACAGTGGATGACCAGGTTCAGTTACCGCATAGAGTGGTGGCCATACGTGCTCGCGGCGGACGCGGCATGTCTGCTCACCTCTTTCCTGGCCGTGTGCGTGCAGAGCCATATGGCCGCAGGCGCCAACCCCGCCGAGCATCTCAAGGAAGAGTAAAAACAAACATAGTTGTCAAAAATAAACAAAATTACAAGATAAGGTTATGATTAAGGTAGAGAATCTGAGCAAAAGTTTCCGCACAGAGGAGGTGGAGACCATAGCACTCGACAGGGTGTCTTTTGAGGCGAAGGATGGTGAATTTGTGGCCATCATGGGTCCCTCGGGATGTGGCAAGTCCACGTTGCTGAATATCCTGGGGTTGCTGGATAATCCCACGGAAGGTAAGTACTGGCTGCGGGATCGTGAGGTGCAGAACCTGCGTGAGAGGGAACGAACGGATGTGCGCAAGGGGCAGATAGGATTTGTCTTTCAAAGTTTCAATTTGATAGATGAACTCACCGTGCAGGAGAATATCGAACTTCCCCTGACCAACCTGCACGTGCCGCGTGCCGAGCGCAGGCAGCGCGTTCAGGAAATCATGAAGCGCATGGCCATCAGCCACCGCGCCAAGCACTTCCCACACCAGCTTTCCGGCGGACAGCAGCAGCGTGTGGCTATAGCGCGTGCCGTGGTTTTCAACCCCTGCATGATACTGGCCGATGAGCCTACGGGAAATCTCGACTCGAAAAACGGTGCCGAAGTGATGCGGCTCCTCACCGAGCTCAACCGGGAGGGCACCACCATTGTGATGGTGACCCACAACGAACATGATGCTCGTGTGGCGCACCGCATCATTCGCCTTTTCGACGGACATATCGTGTAGGGATTTGTTTCCGAACGATAGGGAGAACGAGAATTGTAGCACCTAAAGCGCAGGTTTGGGAAAATAAGTGTAACTTTATCCATCAGTTAATACATGATGGGTTTAGCATATGGATAGAAGAGAATTTCTGAGATGTGGCATCGTGTTCACCAGTGCGATGTGTTTGGATTTGAAAACTTTTGCTCAGGCTGCAGCCACGCTGGGCAATCCCAACCTGCGCGTGGGTATCTTGAGCGACATACACATACGTCTTGATCGTGACCTTCCTGTCTTGGAGCGCACATTCGCATTCTTCCGTGACCGTGAAGTGGATGCTGTGCTTATTGCAGGTGATATGGCCGACACAGGACTTGAGAGGCAGATGAGGCTGGTGGCACAGGCGTGGTTCAAGGTTTTCCCTAAGGACAAACTGCCCGATGGCCGTCATGTGGAGCGCCTCTTTGTGTATGGTAATCATGACATCGAGGGTCATCATTACGGTACGCTCACCGAGGCTTTGCAGGGAGATGACCGTGAGCAGACACTGGCCAGGGAAGCCATCTGCGACCGCCGTGAACAACTGTGGCGCAAATATTACAAGGAGACATTCCGCCCCATCTACCTCAAGCAGGTCAAGGGATATAAGTTTGTGGGTGCACACTGGACCAATTGGCAGAACACGCCCGGGCTGCAGGAGTTTCTCGACGAACATGCCTCTGAACTGCAGGGCAGCAAGCCATTCTTCTATTTCCAGCACCCACATCCCAAGGGTACCTGTTCGGGTGAATGGGCTTGGGGTCAGGACAATGGTGAGGTGACGCAGGCTCTGAGCCGTTATCCCAATTGTGTAGCTTTTAGCGGACACTCACATCAGATACTCAATGACGAGCGTACCATATGGCAGGGCAGTTTTGTCAGTGTGGGCACTTCTTCGCTCAGTTATACCTATTCCTTTGGCGGTCGTGAGAATACCTATATCGATGGCGGGCCAGAGTATCCCAGCCAGATGCCCAGTGTGGATCAGAGCGATGGCAAGCAGGGCATGGTGATGAATGTGTATGACAGTACCATCACACTCGAGCGTTGGGATTTTGCCCATCAGCGTCCCTTGGCCGACCATTGGGTTATCCCCTTGCCCTTGGGGGCAGGTGGTCAGACGCTCTCCTTCGAGACAAGAGCAAGCAAGGCCCAGCCCCCACAGTTCGCTCCTGGTGACAAGGCAACAGTCACCAAGGCACAAGGTAAGGACCGCAAGGGCAAGGAGCAGATGCAGACGACAGTCCATTTCCCATGTGTACTCAAGGGACGCCACGGGCAGCGGGCCTTCGATTATGAGGTTACTCTGGAGCAGAGAATGTCCGATGTGACACGTATCGCCTGCCAGAAGCGTGTGATGTCACCTCACTTCTATCTGTGCGAGGAATATGATCAGGATGAGGTGACATGTGTGTTTGGTGAGGCAGAGGTTCCCAGGAATTTCCCTTATCGCTTCTGCATACGTCCCTGCGAATGTTTTGGAAAGAAGGGTGATCCCATCTATACCGACTGGATGCACGATAAGGGTTGAGGAAGACCCTTCTCAAGTGCAAACTTGATTCACTCAAGTACTCCGGGCTCTTTGGTGCCTGGATTCAAAGAAAGGCTCCCTGCCTGCTGCTCAACAGGACAGGGAGCCTTTCCGTCTTTATGGGTCATTTCCCAGGCATGGGAGCTGACAGCTTTGGGATTTATTCCTTCACACCGAACTTGTAGATGGTCTTCGTCTGATATTTCTCGCCGGGGCGCACCACGGTGCTGGGGAACGAAGGCTGGTTGGGGCTGTCGGGATAATGCTGTGACTCAAAACACATGGCACTGCGCTGAGGATGCTTCACACCTTTTTTGCCTACGAATGAACCGTCCAGGAAGTTGCCTGCGTAGAATTGCACGCCGGGCTGGTCGGTGTACATGGTCATCTCCACGCCGCTGTTGGGGTCGCTGATGATGACAGATGGCTTGCTGATGTCGCCGGCAGTGTTCAGGATCCAGTTGTGGTCATATCCGTTGCCGTTCCTGATCTGTTCGTTGTCGGTATCGTTGATACGCTCGCCGATGGCGGTGGGAGTGCGGAAGTCAAATGGTGTGCCCTCCACGGGTACTATCTCGCCGGTCACCAGTACGTTTCCGTCCACATTGGTCATGCTGTCGGCATCAATCTGCAGCACCTCGTCGAGGCAGTCCTTCGAGCCGTCACCACTCAGATTGAAGTAGCAGTGGTTCGTCAGGTTCAGCACGGTGGTCTTGTCGGTGGTGGCCTCGTAGGCAATCTCCAGTGCGTTGTCATCGGTCAGGGTGTAGGTGACCGCCACGTCGATGTTGCCGGGGAATCCGTCCTCGCCGTCAGGACTGCTGGTGGTGAATACCATCTGCTGCCCGTCAACCTGCTCTGCTTCCCAGATACGGTTGTGGAAGGCAATGGGCCCGCCGCCGTGCAGTGTGTTTCCGTTGTTGTTCAGGGTCAGCTGGTAATTCTCGCCGTCCAGGGTGAACTGACCCTTGGCGATGCGGTTGCCGTAGCGGCCGATGAGCGCACCGAAGTTGCATCCCTCGGCACCGTATTTCACGTAGTCACCGATGGAATCATGTCCCAGGCATACATCGTACATCTGGCCGTCCTTTCCAGGTACCAGGATGCTCACGATGCGGCCGCCGAAGTTGGTGAGACACACCTCCATGCCGTTCGTGTTGGTCAGCACGTACAGGTCAGTGGAGTCTGTCCGGAAGTTCTCGGGATTGAGTCCCGACTGCGTGAGGGTAGTTTCGGTCTGCGCCTCGCTGTTGGTCTTGGAACCACAGGAAGCCATGGTCAGGCCTGCGGCCAGAGCCATGCAGGCAAGAATGAACTTTTTCATCTCGATTCTTTTTTGTTGTTTATTTATAGATAAGTGAATTTTCGGATTCAGTCTTTGGCGTCTGTGCTGGCAGAGGCTTCCTCGTTATCCTCTGTATTTTTCTTTGCCAGATATTCGGGCAGGGAGAGCCCAGCCTGGTCAAAGAGTTCGTTCAGTGGGGGAATGCTCTTCATGAGTCCAGACAGGAAGTTGGCTGTGCTGGTCCTGCCGTCTGCACTGCCGCCTCCATTGTCCCATACGGTCACCTTGTCGATGTTGATGCCCTTGATGGCATCCACCTGAGTCTTCACCAGTTCGGGCAGTTTCTCCAGGAGCAGCAGGGTGTAGGCCTTGGTGGCGTCGCCTCCCGCAGCCTTGATCATGCGGTCGTATCCCTCGGCCTGCTTGGTGAGAATCTGGTACAGACCTTTCGCCTCGGCTTCCATCTTGGCGAAAATGGCGTCGGCTTCACCCTTGGCATTCACGCGCTTCTGCTCGGCTTCTGCCTCGGCGGCGATGACCAGTCTCTGCTTCTCGATTTCCTGTGCCACGATGACATTGGCCTTCTGGCTTGCCCTTTCACGGTCGGCACGCGCGTCTTCGGCCTTCTGCTCGGCGGCGTAGGCTTCCTCCAGCGCCTGTGCCTGTGCCACCTTTTCGGCAGCCACGGCCTTGCGCTGTGCCTCTGCCTCCCGTTCGCGGCGTGCAGAGTCACTGTTGGCAATGGCAATCTTTGCCTCGTTCTCGCCTTGTACGGCCTGCGCATTGGCTTCGGCGGTACGTATGCGGGTTTCTCTCACGGCCTCGGCCTTGCCTATCTCACCTATCTTCTCTTGCTCGGCCACGCGCACCTTCGCCTCGTTGATGGCTTTGGCGGCAGCCTCTTGACCCAGTGCTTCGATGTATCCCGACTCGTCCTTGATGTCGGTCACGTTCACATTGATGAGTCTCAGACCTATCTTCTTGAGTTCAACCTCCACGTTTGCCGTGATGGCCTCCAGGAACTTGTCTCGGTCGGAGTTCAGTTCCTCGATGCTCATGGTGGCAATCACCAGACGAAGCTGGCCGAAGAGAATATCCCGTGCAAGCTCCTGAATCTGCTGTGCGGTCTGACCCAGCAGGCGTTCGGCGGCAGCCAGCATGCTCTCGGGGTCGGTGCTGATGCCCACAGTGAAGCGGCACGGCACGTCCACACGTATGTTCTGCTTCGAGAGGGCATTGGTCAGGTTGGCGTCAATGCCGATGGGCGTGAGGGACAGGTACGCGTAGTCCTCGATAATGGGCCACACGAAAGCACCTCCGCCGTGCACGCACTTCGCACTCTTCGATGTGCCGCGGTTGCCGTATATTACCAGGATCTTGTCCGAGGGACAGCGGCGGTATCGGTTGATGATGGCCACAAACAGGAATACTAGCACGATAGTGCATACAAGAATGAAAGCGAATGGTTCCATACTTCAAAATGTTTTTGTTGATAATTCTTTGGGAAACAGGATTTCTCAGGCACGACTGACCAGCAGGACGGAGTCATGGATAATCTCGGTCACTACCACCTGCGTACCGCTCGGGAGAGCATCGCCATCGGTGACGGCAGGCAATTCCTGCACCGAACCATGAAAACTGACCTGTACTTTGCCTGTCCCCTTACGGCTTCCGGGTATGGGGATATATACGGCGCAGGTCAGGCCCACGGCATCACGTATGCGGTACGATCCTTGTGATTCCAGACGAAGCAGTTGGCGCAACATCACCAGGAAGGCTGCCACCAGCGCGCATCCGCACACCAGTGCCACCGCAGCAAGCAGTACGGGACTTTCTATCACCCCCGAAAAGCACACGCCGCCCCAGCCTATGCCAAGCAGGAAGTTGACGGTGTTGCGGATGGTGAAGAGCTGCACGGCTCCGCCTGTATCCAGCGTGTCGGCATGACCGTCGGGGATGTCCGCGCCATCGGGGATTCCTGCCCCGAAGTCGGCATCCGTATCGGTATCACCGATTCCGATAAAGGTAAGCACCATCTGAATAATGAATACGATACTCATCACGATGGCAATGACCCAATAGGGTTTCACTTGAGGTTCCAATGCCTGGAACCAGTCAATAAACAATGTCTGTATCATTCTGTATTCGTTTGAAATCCTCGTAAAGTTACACAATTTCACTCACCTGAGGCATGCAGATTCGAAAAAAAGAGCACGAAAGCCGCCTGCTTTCCTTTTCGGGGGCGGATCCTGTGCTTCCCGCAGCATGTTTGCGGGCTTGTTCTGCCTCTTGCAGGGCTGCTTCTGCCCGTTGCTGTACTAATCCCGAAGCACGGGCTTCCCTTTATGCCAGGTTACGCGCCGATTCGAGAGGTACCAGTCACGTCCACGGGTCTTGTTGCCTTGATAGAAGAGGTAGGTCTTCTTGCCTTTGAAGATGTGCGGATGTCCGCTTTCGCTCTCGTTCCACTCCCCTGGATTGCCGTTGCGCAGGAAGGGCTCGTTCCAGAGCCTCTCCCAGGTGATGCCGTCCCGGCTCACCGCCACACCTATCTGCTGTGGCTCGTTGTTGTAGGCTCCGGCGTAGAACATGTACATCCTATCTCCGCGCACGATAATCGAAGGGGCTTCGATGCAGTTGCGCTCCCATTCGAGCGTAGGTCTCAGGATGGCGCTGTCGGCGGCTTGTCTCCACTCGCCTCTGCTGAAGTCCGTGCCTGCCGGGGCCGTGGCGACGCCTATCATCTGCACCTTGAACTCCGGATCGCGCGTGGCGAAGTACAGATAATATCTGTCGCGGAAGAAGCACACCTCGGCATCGATGGCGCGTCCGCAGGTCCAGCTTCCCGTGGGCGAGAAGATAGGGTTCGTGATGTCGCGCGTGAAGTGCAGGCCGTCAGTGGATGTGGCATGGCAGATGGCGTCCTTGGCTCCGTTGCCGTAGGTCTGGTAAAACAGGTGCACCGTTCCGTCCCTTACGATTGCTCCGGGAGCACACAATCCGTTCTTCTCATAATCGGCACCGGGCTCGGGAGTAATCTCTCCCACCTTGTGCCAGTCTGTCAGGTCTTGGCTCTCTGCTATGCCTATGTTCCATCCTCCTGCCTTGTCATCCTTGTGCGGTGGAATGGAATAGTACATCAGATACCTGCCGTCCAGGTGCACCACATGGGGATCCTTGGCAAAGGGAACGCCTTGACGGGAATTGTCGGCATACATCATTCGCTGGCCGTACATGACCGATGGAACCACCAGGAGTAACATCATAAACAGTCTGTTCATGTTTTTTAGTTGTTTTATGGGTGGATATTGTGTGTTGATTCATTTCTTGGGACTCTTCTTCTGAGGATTCTTCTTTCCTGACTCCTCTTTTTCCTTTTGGGACGTATCGGCATGCGTGCCTTTCTTTCCACTGCCTCCGCCGAATTGTCTGAAGCGGTAGCTCACGGTGGCCAGGAAGTAACTGTTTACCGTGCTGGTTCGGGTGTCGGTGCGCGAGGTTGTGGTGATGGTTCGGCTGATGTCGCTGTGGTTGTTCAGCACGTCCACGGCACGCAGACTTATCACGAGGGCTTTCTTTGGCAGGAGGCTTTGGCTGATTTGGAATCCCCATATCAGTTCGTCGGTGTTCATGTTGGCGTTCGCATATCCGCGCCGACATTGCTCGTCGATGTTGGTACTCAGCTTCATGTTCCACGGCAGGTCTATCTGTATGCTTCCTCCGTAGTTGAATCTGTAGGTGTCCATGTTGCCTGCACTGCTGCTGGTGCTGCTGGTGTGGTTGTATCGGAAGGATCCGTTGGCATTCACCTCCAGCCAGTCAATCCTGTAGGTGAATCGCAGTCCCTGCCTCACCGAGGCTCCCCTTGTGCGGTTCTTTACGGTCTCGGCCAGTTTGCTGCGGTACACATATCCCACGGCATTGGTCATGCTGCCTTGCGTGTTGGTGTTCACTCTGAAGCGCTTGTCACCTCGTATGGCGGTGTTGAAGTTGAATCCTCCGCTGATATCCCAGTTGCCGTTCACGTTCTGTGGTGTGGTCACCCGTCCGCCGGTCAGCTCGTCATATTCGGTGCGGCTGCTCACGCTGTTCTGTGTGGTGTGGAAATCTATGTTGGCGGCATAGGTCCTTTGCAGTTCCGGGATGTTTTTTCTGTAGTCGGCGTGAATGGTCTGGGTGAACGAGGGCTTCAGCTCGGGATTGCCCAGGCGGATGTTCAAGGGGTCGGCGTTGTTCAGCGTGTCGGGGATGAGGTCGGTGATGGAGGGCTGCCCGGTGTTGGCGTGATATCGTGCGTTGAACTGCTCCTTCTTCGAGAATCTGTATTTGAAATTGAGCGTCGGACTGGCGTTGATCACCGAGCGTGTCACTTCATAGTGCCGCACTCCCTTGGTATAGTCCACTGCGCTCTTCTGCGGCTGCACCATGCCACCGAAGGAGAGCAGGTACCGGGGACGCACGATGCGCAGTTGCAGGTTGATGTTGTGGTTCTGGTAGATGTTCTCCGTCCGGCCTTGCTGGGCTGTGTCGGGTGTGGACAGGTGTCCCATTTCCCTGTAGTTGTCCTGTGTCACTCCGCCCAGCAGGTTGTCTCTGCCGAAGATGGAACTCACGTTGCGCTCGCGTGCATTCCTTTTCCATGAGTATTGGTAGCTGGCCTGCAGATATATCTGTCTGCCTACGGGTTCGGTGTAGGAGATGCGTGCCGATGCGTTCCTGCCCATGTTGTCGGAGTTGTTGAACTGTGTCTTCTGGTACACGGAATCTTCCCCCGTCACGGCTTTCACCCGATAGTAGTCGGTCTGCGAGTAGTTCTGGCTGTCGGAGTTCCCTTTCTGGAATCCGGCGCTCACGTTCATGGCCAGGTTGCGCCCAGGCTTGCCCAATCGTCGGTTGGCCTGTATGTTTCCTCCGGCTTCCACGTTCTTTTGGCTTCCGTGGCTGGCTCCTGTGCGTCGGTTTACTTTGATGTCCCGTGGCAGCAGGTCCCATTCCTGCAACACGTTGTTCAGGTCGGGCATCAGGGTGAACGGGTCCTCTGTCATGGATGCCCCCAGCCTGCGTCCGTTGTCGTTTCCCTTCCCCCACTGGAAGTTCGGACTGATGATGATGGTGGTCAGTGTGTCGGGTGTCCATTCGGCTTTATACTGCAGATGCACGTTTCTGCTGTGTCCCGTCTGTCTGCGTTCCTGCTGCTGAAAGGCTGCCAGTTTGTTCTCAAAGGATTCTATGGACGACTCTGTTTCGCTCTCACTCTTGCGCAGGTTGGTTTGCAGTCCGCCGTTGATCTGGATCAGGTCCTTGCGCTCGTAGTTCTGTGTCAGTCCGATGTTCCCGCTTGTGGTGTTGCCGTTTCCTCCGGTGTTGCCTGTATTTCCCACCAGCGTCACTTTCTGGTCTCTCACGAATCGGCTCACCATCACTTTGCCGTTCATTCGGTCCTGTGTACCGTATCCGCCCTGCAGGTTGCTCATCCATCCCTGCTTGCGGTTTTTCTTGATGGTGAGATCCAGCACCATCTTCTCTTCTCCGTCGTCTATGCCCGATATGCGTGCCATGTCGCTCTGCCGGTCATAGGCTTTGATCTTGTCCACCATGTCGGCAGGCAGGTTTTCCAGGGTGTTTTGCATGTTACGGCCGAAGAATTCCTTCCCGTCCACCAGTATCTGTGTGATGGGCCTTCCGTTCATGGTGTATTTGCCGTTGTCGTCCACCTCCACTCCCGGCAGTTTCTTCACCAGTTCCTCCACCATGTCACCTTCCTGTACCTTGAAGGCGTCGGCGTTGTATACCAGGGTATCATCACTGACGGTCATCTCCGCCATCTGTCCTTCCACCACGGCCTCCTTCATCAGGGTGCTGTTTTCCTGCATGAGTATGTTGCCCAGCATGAGGAATCCGGACTTGCGCGTGATGTTCAGCACGCGGCTCTCCTCATGGAATCCCATGCAGGTGAAGCGTATGGTGTATCGTCCCAGGGGAATGTCGGTCAGCGTGTATTGTCCGTTGTCGGCCGTCTGGGTCATCTTGGCGGTCTCTCCCTTGTCATTGATGAGGCGCACATGCACTCCGGGCAGACTGTCCTGCATGGTGGCGTCCAGTACACATCCACGCAGTTGCAGGTCGGGCAGGGAATCTGCTTTCTGGGTGGTTGCAGCCGGCTTCCGCTGTCGGGTCTTCTGTGCTGATACGTTCACCGACAACATCACGAGCATCATGAGGGATAACAAGGAGGTTTTCAGCATACAAAATGTGGGGTGCTTCTTAGGGATGAGGCTTTTTAATGATGGATGAGAGATGCTTGGACATCTCAGATGTGGACATTTGAGGGAAGATCAGCAGAGTGTTCCTCATAGTCCGCATTCCTCCTGAAGGCTCAAGGTCAGACAGATGAAATCCTGCACGCTGAGTTGTTCGGGACGTTTCTGGAAGAGAGGTTGTGCCAACCATTCCGTGTGATCCTTGGGATTGAGTCCTTTTCCTGCCTGTTCTATGTCGATTTGCGAGAGCAGAGGGCGTATGTTGTTGCGCAGAGTCTTGCGACGCTGGTTGAAGGTGGTCTTCACCACTCTGCGGAAGAGGGCTTCGTTGCAGGGCAGGGTGGATACGCTGTTGCGTGTCAGACGGATGACGGCACTTTTCACCTTTGGCGGCGGGCAGAACACGTGCTCGTCCACGGTGAACAGATACTCGATGTCGTACCATGCCTGTAACAGTACGCTCAGGATACCATAGGTGCGGCTGCCTGGTGCAGCTGCCATCCGCTGGGCCACCTCGCGTTGTATCATACCCGTGCAGCAGGGTATGAGGTCACGATATTCCAGCATGCGGAAGAATATCTGGCTGGATATGTTATAGGGATAGTTGCCTGTCAGCACGAAGGGGTTTCCGTCGAAAATCTTGTCAAGGGGCATGCGCAGGAAGTCCTCTCCGAGGATGTTCTCTCCCAGCTGTGATAGATGCTCTTTTAGGAAGGCCACCGATTCTGTGTCTATCTCCACCACTTTCATGGGGCGTCCTTTGGGCAGAAGGTATTGGGTGAGCACACCCATTCCGGGACCCACTTCCAGAATGGGCAGGTCGGGGCAGGCATCCACGGTGTCGGCTATTCGGCGGGCCACCTCCTGGTCGGTGAGGAAGTGCTGGCCAAGTTGTTTCTTGGGTCTAACGCTTTTCATCAGTCACTCTATATAATAATGTATGTAGGGTGGAGGGGGATGTGCCTACAGCAGGGCGGGCAGTCGGAACAGTCCTGTGCCATTGCTGCCTTTCACCAGGATGGTGCGTTGCCTGAGGGGATGTGCAGCGAGGTATTCCTCCACCTGGTTCTCATTCTCGAAGTTCAGGTATCGTATCTTGTCCTCTTCTTTGCTCTGTCCCTTTCGGAACTTCTCCACAGCTTGGGCAAACTCGCTTCCCACCAGCCACACCTCCTCCAGATTCATTCCTTGCAGTTGGTGAAGCACGCGCAGGTGTTCCTTTTGGCTTTCGCTTCCCAGTTCGCGCATGTCTCCCAGGATGGTCATCTTGTGGTTGCCCTCCACAAATTCGAAGGCTGTGAGTGCAGCCTCCATGCTTGACGGATTGGCGTTATAGGCATCCACCACCAGTCTGTTATATTCGGTCTGCCGGAATTCGCTTCTGCTGTTGGTGGGCTGGTAAGCTTCCAGGGCTTGGTCGATTTGCCCGGGTGTAACCCCGAAGTGTAGTCCCACGGTGATGGCTGCACGCAGATTGGCGATGTTGTAGGCCCCTATGAGGCGGGTCTTTACCTCATGCCAGGGCTCGTCAACATCTTTCCGCCACTGGATGTACAGGAAGGGCGTGCTGCTCACCACCCTTGCTTCCACATAGGGTATGGCTTGCTGTCCGATGGAGAATCCTCTGCTGTCGGCCATCTCGTGCAGGTCATCGTCCAGGGCGTTGAGGAAGATTCTTCCACCTCGTTTGCTCAGGTCGTCATAGAGTTCGCCTTTGGTACGCTTCACTCCGTCAAACGAGCCGAAGCCGAGCAGGTGTGCACGCCCCACATTGGTGATGAGCCCGTAGTCAGCATGCACCAGCGAGCACAGAAAGGCTATCTCCCCAGGATGGTTGGCTCCTGTCTCCACCACCGCCAGGTCATGCTTATCCGTGATGCGTAGCAGAGTGCGGGGTACACCGATATGATTGTTCAGGTTACCCTGGGTGTACAGCACATTGTGTGATTGCGAGAGTACTGCCGACACCAGTTCCTTGGTCGTGGTTTTTCCATTGGTGCCGGTAATCTGTATGATGGTCTTTCCCCAGCGTGTGCGGTGCATGGCTGCCAGTTGTTGCATGGTTTCCAATACCGAGGGCACCACTATATATCGATGGTCGGTGGCTGTTTTCGGGTCATCCACCACGGCTGCTGCGCATCCCTGTTCGAGCGCTCGTGCGGCGAAGAGGTTTCCGTCAAACGATTCTCCTCTGAGAGCAAAGAAAATGGATCCCTTGGGACAGTCGCGGCTGTCCGTCGTTACCTGTGGATGTTGTAGGTAGAGATTGTACAGAGATTCCAGTGTGGTCATGTTTTTTCTTGTCATTTCTTGAGCACATCGGAGCATGCTGCCCCGACTCCTCCGCAAAGATAGCGCATTTTTCCCGTTTCGCTTGTCCATTCCTTAAATAATGGATAACTTTGCCAATCAGAAAAGTTGTGGAATGAATCAGATGCAGGAAAATCCCCATTGTACCATAAATTTTGGTGGAACGCTGATGGATATGAGCGTTCCGCGGGTAATGGGTATCCTCAATGTCACCCCCGATTCTTTCTATGCTCAGAGTCGTAAGCAGACCGAGGAGGAGGTTTCTGCACGTACCCTGCAGATTCTGCAGGAGGGAGCCGACATGATAGACATCGGGGCCTATTCCAGCCGTCCTGGTGCCGATGATGTGTCGCCTGCCCAGGAGATGGAACGTCTCAGGCAGGCCCTTACGGTATTGCGACGTGTCGCTCCTGATGCTGTCGTGAGTGTGGATACATTCAGGGCCGATGTGGCACGTATGTGTGTCGAGGAGTATGGCGTGCAGATGGTCAATGACATCTCGGGCGGGGAACTTGACCCGGATATGTTTGTCACCGTGGCCCGGCTGGGTGTGCCTTACATTCTCATGCACATGAAGGGTAATCCGCAGAACATGCAGCAGGCTCCGCATTATGATAACCTGCTTGCAGAGATGCTCCAGTATTTTGCCACGAGGGTTCATCGCCTGCGTGAGTTGGGGGTGAAGGATATCGTCCTCGATCCTGGATTCGGTTTTGCCAAGACCCTGCAGCACAACTATGAGCTGATGAACCGCCTGGAGGACCTGCATGTATTGGGTCTTCCCATGCTGGTGGGCATCAGCCGCAAGTCTATGATATATCGTCTGCTGGGCGGTTCTCCCCAGGATGCGCTCAACGGTACCACTGTGCTCAACACACTGGCATTGGTCAAGGGTGCTTCCATCCTGCGTGTCCATGATGTGCGTGAGGCGGTGGAGGCTGTGCGGATAACAAATATGATGCGCTCATGTTAGAGATGGGAATCAAGGACGTGATAGACGTCTTGCTGGTGGCTGTCATCCTGTTCTACTGCTACAAACTCATGAAGCAGTCGCGCTCGGTGAACATCTTCTATGGTGTGCTGGTCTTCGTGAGTTTCTGGATTATCATCAGCAAGGTCCTCGAGATGAAACTCCTGGGCAATATCCTCAATCAGTTGGTCAGTGTGGGAGCCATTGCCATCATTGTTCTCTTCCAGGAGGATATCCGCAGGTTCTTCTACACCATCGGTGCCCATCAGCGTGCCCGGAAGTTTATCCACATCTTCCGTCCCGACAAGAGGAAGGGCGTGCCCGGGATGATTCACGAGCGTGAGGATATCTTCCCCATCGTCATGGCCTGTCTCAATATGAGCAAGCAGCGTGTGGGGGCCCTGATTATCATGCAGAACGACCAGCCGCTTACCGACTTCATCCGCACGGGTGAGGAAATCAATGCGCGTATCGGGCAGCGCCTTATCGAGAATATTTTCTTCAAGAACAGTCCTCTGCATGATGGAGCCATGATTATCGCAAACAACAAGATCAAGGCCGCTTCCTGTATCCTGCCCATCAGCCACGACCTCGATATCCCCAAGGAGTTCGGTCTGCGCCATCGTGCAGCCAAAGGCATAAGCAAGGAGACGGATGCCCTGGCCATCGTGGTGAGCGAGGAGACAGGCAATATCACGGCAGCCTACAATGACACCTTCCGTTCGCGTCTGTCGGCAGAGGAATTGGAACTGTTGCTCATGAAGGGCAAGTTCTGAACAGAATAACGCAAGATAAACATATAATCAATATTTAAGGAGTAAGCATCATGAGTTTAATGGACAAGATTATCCTCAGGGCGCAGCAGGACAGACAGCGCATCGTCCTGCCCGAGAGTCTGGAGGAACGTACATTGACCGCAGCCGACCATGCTTTGGCCGACGGATTGGCCGATATTATTCTGATAGGAAATCAGCAGGAGATTTTTGCACTGGCCGACAGACTGGGTCTGAAGCATGTGGACAAGGCCACCATCATCGACCCTGCCACCAGCCCCAAGACCGAGGAGTACGCACAGTTGCTCTTCCAGCTCCGCCAGAAGAAGGGCATGACCATCGAGGAGGCTCGCCGCAAGGTAATGGATCCTCTCTACTTCGGTTGTCTGATTATCAAGAGCGGTGATGCTGACGGACAGATCAGCGGAGCACTCTCCACCACGGGCGATACCTTGCGACCCGCTTTGCAAATCATCAAGTGTGCACCCGGCATCTCTTGTGTGAGCGGTGCCATGTTGCTTATCACCGAGGCTCCTGAGTATGGCGAGGAGGGCGTGCTGGTGGTGGGTGATGTGGCTGTCACTCCTGTTCCCGATGCTGCACAGTTGGCTCAGATAGCCGTATGCACAGCACAGACGGCCCGCAGCGTGGCCGGTTTCGCTGACCCGCGTGTGGCCATGCTCTCGTTCAGTACCAAGGGAAGTGCCAAGCATGAGGTGGTGGACAAGGTGGTGGAGGCTACCCGGTTGGCTCACGAACTTGATCCCGACCTGAAACTCGATGGAGAGATGCAGGCCGATGCCGCTCTGGTTCCCTCTGTGGGTGCCAAGAAGGCTCCAGGAAGTGACATTGCCGGCAAGGCCAACGTGCTGGTGTTCCCCTGTCTCGAGGTGGGAAACATTGCATATAAGCTGGTGCAGCGCCTGGGACATGCCGATGCCATCGGTCCCGTCCTGCAGGGAATAGCCCGTCCTGTCAACGACCTGTCACGTGGCTGTTCGGTGGACGATATCTACAAGATGATTGCCATTACCGCATGTCAGGCTATGGATGCCAAGTGACAAGCACACATCTCTTTAGGAAAAGTATTACAAGACAAAAGGATGAAAATATTAGTTCTCAACTGCGGAAGCAGTTCCATCAAGTACGCACTCTACAACATGGATGACCACACGGTCATCACCAGCGGCGGTATCGAGAAGATTGGTCTGCCTGATTCGTTTATCAACGTGAAACTCAACGGGGAGAAGCATCGCATCATGCGGCCCATCGAGGAGCATACAGCTGGTGTGCAGTTTATCTTCGAGGTGCTCACACAGGGCGATTATGCTGTCCTCAAGAATCTGGGCGAGCTCGATGCCGTGGGTCATCGCATGGTGCACGGAGGCGAGAAGTTCAATCAGTCGGTACTCCTTACCCCCGAGGTGATGGAGGCCTTCACTGCCTGCAACGACCTGGCTCCTTTGCACAATCCTGCCAATATCAAGGGTGTGAATGCCGTGAAGGCCCTCTTGCCCGATATTCCACAGGTGGGTGTCTTCGATACCGCTTTCCATCAGACGATGCCCGACTATGCCTATATGTATGCCCTTCCCTACGAACTCTACACCAAGTATGGGGTGCGCCGCTATGGTTTCCATGGCACCAGTCATCGCTATGTGTCCCAGCGTGTGTGTGAGTTTCTGGGTGTCAAGGCCGAGGGCAAGAAGATCATCACCTGCCATATCGGCAACGGAGCCTCCATTGCTGCTGTTAAGGACGGCAAGTGTGTGGACACCTCCATGGGTCTCACTCCTCTTGAGGGTCTGATGATGGGCACACGCTGTGGTGACATCGATGCAGGAGCCATCACCTTCCTGATGGACAAACTGAATCTGGATACCAAAGGCATCAGCGCCCTGCTCAACAAGCAGTCGGGCTTGGCTGGTGTGAGTCAGCTCAGTAGCGACTTCCGTGATATTCTGGCAGGCATAGCCGAAGGAAATGACAAGGCGCGTCTGGCCAAGGAGATGTACACCTATCGCATCCGCAAGTACATCGGACAGTATGCTGCTGCCATGGGCGGTGTGGACATCATCGTTTTCACCGGCGGTGCCGGTGAGAACCAGTGGGAGGTTCGCGAGGGAGTCACCCAGGGCTTGGAGTTCATGGGTGTCAGGATGGACGATGCTCTCAACCGTTCCTGTCGTGCCACCGAGGCCGTCCTCTCTGCTGAGGACAGTCAGGTGACCGTTTGCTGCATCCCCACCGACGAGGAACTGATGATTGCTCTGGATACCGAGGCGCTTGCAGGTTGAACTGCTCCATAACCTCTGAATACATGGCCAGGTTTGATTCAGATCTGGTCATTTTTAATTGTACGCCAATTTTGCCCCTTTTGGACGCAAACGTTTGCAACCCCCGACGCAAACGTTTGCAAGCGCGGTCGCAAACGTTTGTAACCTCGGTCGCAAACGTTTGCGGGAAAAACCGTGTTTTTTTTTGGGGGGTGAACATACCCTCTGGGGTTGGGGGCTTTCAACTATAGATGTTCATCAGAAATACTGTCCTATGGGGTAGTGCCTGGAGGGCAGTACGCCGCAGTACGAGTTTTCGTTCCGACCACGGATTGGGATTTATGCGGCTTTCTCTCTGTGAGATATCTGTGTTCTTATGAGTCTCCCGGCCTTGCTGACCCTATAGGGTGGTTTGGCGATACTTGTTTTTGATATAGCGATGTAATACTATTGGGGTATAAGAGCAAAAAAACGGTATTTGATGCCTGTATATATATAATAATGTGTATTTTTGCATTTTGAAGACGGACCGATACCGAAATATCATTCCCTCTATACCAAAAAGGAGTATACAAAATTGGCGTTCGGGCAACAAGACAAACAGCAAAACGATAACAAAACAAATAAAACAAAATTCATCATGAAACAATTTACTCTAAAAAGTCTCATGCTCATGCTCTCCATTATCCTTGGGGGAGTGAATGCTGTAGCGCAATCAACATGGACAAGATGTACCACTGTTGAAGACCTTTTGTCAGGTGGTACTTTTATTATCGGTTACGAAGCCACCGCTGGAAGCGGGGTGATTGTGCCTATGCAAAATGACGGAACAGCAAACACCTCAACAGCTGGTTATTTATATACCGGTACAACAAGCGGGTCGGCAACAAATGGAACTATTGACATGTCCTCTGTGAGTGAGACATCAATGTATGAGGTCACTATTTCGGCAAGTACTGTAGTAGATGGTGCCATCTCAATAAAATGCCCTAAAGGATTTGTGGGGAATACGAACACAAAGAATAATCTTAAGTTCTTTGCTTCAGAATCTGCTAACACGTCCTTTACTCCTTCAGTTGGAACAAACGATGTTTTTACTTTGACGATTACAGGAAATGAAACTTATACAACATTACAATATAATTCGAGTAGTCCCCGTTTTGCTGTATATAGTAATACCCAAAAGGATGTTGTCATATACAAAAAACAGGTTTCTGGCACATCTGTAGAAACTCCCACGTTTACAGTTTCTTCTGGCACATATACCTCTGCCCAGATAGTAAAGGTTGAGAACTACTCTGAGGATTACATTTACGCATACACTACGGATGGTACGATTCCTGTTGTCGATGGTGAATTAAATGTAACCAATGGAACTAACTACAACCATACGACAGGCATTGAGATTAGTATTTCCTGCACATTGAAGATGGTCGCTGTTGATGCGGACGGCAACACCTCCAGCGTTGGTTCTGCCACATACACCTTCCCCGTTGTCTTCGCAAGTCTTGAGGAACTTGCTGCCGCTGACCTAACTACAGGAACTTTGGTTACCGTTTCATTTACAGAAGTGCCCATCAAGGATATTTATGTTACTTCTGCAGGCTACCGAAGTGGCGTTTATTTTGACATCCAGAAAGGTGGTAATGACATAGAGATCTACTTTCAGAACGTGCCAGATGATTGGGTTAAGGAAGGTAAACTTTCAGGCACTATAACTGGTACTTGGAAAACTTTTAATGGCACATGGGAAATTGTTCCTGGAGATGATTGGAGTTGGGATGAACTGACCTATGTTGATGCTCCTGTCAAGACTGATGCGACTTTGGACTTCGAAGGTAAATCTTCTTTGTTTATAGGTGAAACTGATACATATACAGTAACCTATAACGGAGATGGCGCCCTTACGGTAGAGTCAAGCGACCCCAGTGTGGCTACCGCCTCTATCGAAGGTACAATAGTAACCATCACACCTGTTGCCAAGGGTAAGACCACCATCACGATTTCTGGTCCTTCTACCGAGAATTACTATGCTATAGAGAAGAGTTATGACCTGTATGTATCTGTGCCCTTGATTCCTGCCGCAAATGGCTATGAGTCTGTTGATTTCACGAAGATTGAGCCATATTGTAGTTTGTCTTCAGGTGGTAGTGCAACAGTTGAAAGTTATGACGGAACATCATTTAAAATGGTGTTTGCAAAGCCTCAAAGTTCCACAACCCCCACAAAGTATTATGAAAATGGAACTGCAGTACGTGCATACACAGGTAATACCATAACCATCACTGCGGCTGAGGAAATTGTTGCGGTAAAGGTAAACTATGTGTCAGGTTATGTTGATGGTGGAGAGACAATTACGGGTCTTGGCACGAAGGAGGTAGTAATCACATCCAGCAAGACCTGTCGTTTTACCTCAATAGACGTATATTACAAGGGCGTGATTCTCCCTGCCACAGACGGCACTGCCAACTACGCAACTTTCGGTAGCGACAAGAACGTTGAGTTCGTGGACGCAACCGTTTATGCAGTGAATGTGGAGGGAACTGCTCTACAGCTCACAGAGGTAACTAATAAGCAGGTTCCTGCCGGTACTGGTGTGCTCATCAAGGGCTCCAGCGAGACTGCCCCCTATTTCTATATTGATGAGGCTGCTACCATCGAGAACAACCTTCTGAAGCCTGCAAGTGAGGAAATGGCTGGTGACTACACCTTCTACAAGCTCGCTTATGACGACTATGCTGCAAAGACCGGCCTCGGCTTCTACTGGGGCGCAGAGGATGGTGCTGTATTCGATGTGAAGGCTGGTACTGCATACTTAGCTGTTCCCAACACATCCAGCGTGAAGGGCTTCCTGCTGGATGGTACACCCACCGCCATTGAGGGTGTGGAGGCTGAGAGCACAACAGGTGCTATCTACAACCTCAGCGGTCAGCGCGTACAGAAGGCACAGCGTGGCCTTTACATCGTAAACGGAAAGAAACTTATGGTAAAGTAATCAACCTGTAAATAATCAGCAATTATGAAAAAGACATATAACGCTCCCGAATGTGTTGCCCACAAGGTGGACACCATTGCACCCATTGCATTGTCATCCAATATCCATAACGAGCGTCCCTCAAACGATGACTCCGACAATCAGTTTGTAAAGAGAGAAGGCGCTTGGGATGACCAGTGGTAAGACTGCCACAGAAAGTCAGGTATAATAGTAACTGCGGCTGCAGGCATCACCATGATGTTGCAGCCGCAGTTGTGTGTACGCTCGTCGTTGGGGAACAGCAGGAAACCCCGGGTCTGCCTGGAGGGCAGTACCTGTCATGTGGGGAAACTCCCTGTCCTCTGGCGTACTGCCCTCCAGGCAGCGGAGTGCCATCACACAAGACAAATATCCCACAGGACAGGTAGCCAGGAAAGCTGTATCTCACAAGACAGGTAGCCTGGAAGGCTATACCAAAAGTATCCGGGGGCATCGCCCTCGGTCACTGACTCCTCACCACAAATGCTGCCTGGAGGGCAGTACCCCAGAGGATATCTTTCTTAATCCTAACAAATTTTCTACTGATCCCTCAAGACCATAGATGTCTCGCAAGGAGAAATGTCCAATCCGTGGTCAAAAGGAAGTGATACAGGATGAGTTGGCCAGTAAGCACATCCTTTTCGGGACCTTGAAGGTATGGCGGTCTAATGGTTAATCAGGGTTAATCAGAGTGTTGTGCTGAAGGTATAGCGTCCGGAACCTATATGGTGAATCACATCACCGCTGTGGGACGGCATCACCACGGTGCATCGTGTGTTGGCAGGCACGGTCACCGAGAGGGTGAAGCGGTCTCCCTTTCGCTTCCATTCGCTGGTTATCCGGCCATACCTTGTATCATGGTGAGCCTTCACCCATGAGAGATGCCTGACAGCCGTCGGTGCTATGGTGAATGTGGCAAAGCCTGGTTCGATGGGCCTGATGCCAGCCAGGAACTTATAATAGTAGGCGCTTATCAAGGCAAAAGGCAGATGATTGCGTGAAGCCTTGCCGTTCCAGTTCTCCCACATCGTGGTGGAGTGGTCGTTGAGCATATAGGTGAATCCGGGATATTCCGGCTGTGTAGCCACCTTGAAGGCGACCTCGGGGTCATGTATCGGCAGGTAATTCATGACGGCCGGCGTGCCGAGAAATCCTGTTCCGATGCGGTAGTCGTGCGCCTTGAGGTCGGCAATCAGTCTTTCCAGTACCCGTTGCCTGATATGCTCGGGAACGAGTCCGTACTCGAGAGCCACTGCGCTGGTGGCCTGTCTGTAGTCAGGCGTGGGGATAGTGCCATGATACGAAGTCGAAGTTTCATCCAGAAACTCCCGGTTGAACCCCTCGGCAAATACCTTTGCCTGGTGCTGCAGACTGTCTGCCACCCTTTCTTCTCCTGCCAGCCTGGCTAATTGTGAAGCCGCCTGCAGGCAGTAGGCATGTGTGGCAGAGCCATAGTAGGGCATACCCTCGGGCGGTGCCATAAGGAAATCGGGCTTGTCGTAGGTGGGTGACACCCAGTCACCCAATACATCGTTGATGACGAAAGGATTTCCGTTGACGGTACGACGAGAACTGTTGTAAAGGAATCGTTTCATGCAGTCCAGATGTTCGCAGGCAGGCCGCTCGTCGCCATAGTGCCTGTACAGGTCACCTGCCACACGGATCAGAGCCGATGGCCAGGTGGTGGAACTGTTGATGTCGTAGTTGGTGCTGGGAGCCACGGTGGGCAGCGAACCGTCCGGGCTTTCCGAGTCGGTCAGACATCGGAGCCAGTTGGAGTAGAAGTTTGCCATGTCGAAGTTGTACATGGCAGCTTCGGCGGCAATGAATGCATCGGCTGTCCATCCCTGTTTCTCACGATGAGGACAGTCGGTGGGTATGCTCATGTAATTGCTCAGCATGGATCCGATGCTGTTCTTTTGCAACTGGTTGATGTTGGGGTCGCTACACTCAAACGCCCCCGTCTGTCGCAGGTCGGTATGTACGGGTATGCTCTCCACACCGAGCACTTTCACACCCTCATCGGCGGTGATGCGCACGTACTGGAACCCCTTGTAGGAGAAATGACATTCGAAGGTCTCGGCATCGGTGTCTCCCTTCAGGATGTAGCCATTCTGCTGACGCACCCGTATCTCGCTGTCGTAGAACGTGGAATATTCCTTGGCCGGCAAGGGAGCCTCACGCCTGTATTGAGGAAGCCAGGGCACCAGAAGCGTGTCGTTTGCCACCTCGCAGTATTCCACCATCACCCGTTGTCCGCTCTTTCCCTTAACCTTCACACGTGCCCATCCAGCCAGATTCCTGCCCATGTCATAGACTGTCTCGGTATCGCTGCGCCTCAAGGTCTTCACGGGTCTGATTCCCTTGAAGCATCGTATGGGCGGCTGATACTGATATTGCAGCCGGGCATTCCATTCCACCTCTACGGCAGGCTTCCATGCCGAGTCGTCGTAGGTGGCAGTGGTCCATCCCTCGTGTTCCAGACGCGCATCGTAGATCTCTCCCAACCGGGTATCGTCATACACTATCGGGCCACCGGTGGTGCGCCAACTGCCATCTGTACCGAAGGTGCTTACATTGCCGTCGGAGTATTCGATGCGCAACAGAGCCAGGGCCTTGGGCTGACCCACCCACTCGCTGGTGCACAGATGCCAGATGTCGTTGCTCAACGGATTGTATTGTCCGCGGCCTATC
Organism: Bacteroidaceae bacterium; assembly: GCA_051878615.1. Taxonomy (GTDB): domain Bacteria; phylum Bacteroidota; class Bacteroidia; order Bacteroidales; family Bacteroidaceae; genus Physcousia. The sequence goes on from JBJEKL010000039.1 coordinate 32,327, forward strand.
ATCATGCCTATGGCATTGTCACCTTCCCTCAGCATCGGCAACACATCATAGGCTTCGTAGGCCGTATGCTTGCTGTAATAGGTCCACCCCGGGTCGAGCACATGGTCGCCCACACGATGCCCGTTGATAAAGGCTTCGTAATATCCCAGTCCTGTGACGTAAAGCATCGCCCTTACAGGTTTTGCTTTTACCGGGAAGGTGTTGCGCATGAGCGGAGCGGGATCATAGGCGGGGGTGGTCATCGAAGCGATATCCCAGATGGTCATGTTCATGCCATTGTAGAGCGGCCAGTCCAGTGCCTCCTGGCTTTTTTCCATCGCCTTGCGCTTCTGCCACTCTGTGCGCCACAGGGCATCAGTCTTTGCCGATATCCAGCGGGCAGGGTCCCAGTCGGCTGTATCCAGTGCACCCATGGCCCATTGTGCGGTCTTGCTCCATTGGGAAGCCTTGCCTTGCTCGTCCCAGATACGCACCTTCCAGTAATAGCGACAGAAGGATTGCAGATCCTTGCCACCATACTTCACCATGATTTCCCGACCCTCACACCGTCCGCTATCCCACAGGTCAGGAGCATCAGCCTCAAGCAAATCCCTGCTGCTTGCCACCATCACCTGCCAGGCTGTCTGCATGGCATTCCCAGTATTGCTGTTCATCATCCAACTGAGTTGCGGATGAGGTCTGTCGACACTTTGGGGTGATGTGAGATACTCGCATTGTAGGTTGTAGGCAACTGCGGCATCTGCCGATAGGCTGGAGATGATGCCTGTCAGGATAAAGAGAATCTTTTTCATGATGTGCTGTGGTGGCTTGTCAAATTCTTTAGTCAGTTTTCCGTGATTTCTTCCAAGTGGAAGCGCAACTCATTTGAGCAAGGCCTCACGATAGGCCGAGGGAGGCATGCCTTCGTGCTGACGGAATGCCTCGTAGAAATAGGATGGGGTGTCGAAGCCCAGTTCGTAGGCAATTTCCTTGGCTGTCAAATGGGTATGCAGGAGCAGATCCTTGGCTTTCGTCATCCTGTATTCAGCAAAGAACTGTCCGGGGGAAAATCCCGTGTGCTTCTTGAATTCCTTCCTGAACATGCTGTATCCCAAACCCACCTGTGCCGCCACATCCTCCATCTTGAGTTTTTTTGAGATGTTGTCCATCATGATGTTTTTGGCCATCACAATCTGCTCAGAGGTGCGTGAGTAGGCATGCGGCTTTTGTCTGTATGCCGCATAGACGGTGGAGAGAATGAGGTTGATATATCCGGCCAGATGCTGTTGGAAAGCCGGCTCCTGAGATGTGGCCACCTTGAAGGCATCGGAAAAGAGTTCCCAAAGGAAGGCACTCACCCCAACGTTGACAATGGGATGAGCCAGGTCAAAGAAGCGGTGATGTACCAGATGGTCCATGTGTTTGCCTTTGAATCCTACCCATGCCTCGCTCCATCCCGTCTCGGGATCAGGTGCATAGTTGTGCCATTCTCCGGGGAAGATGAGAAAGGCATCGCCTGCCTTGATGGGGGTCTTCTGACAATGCTCCGACCAGAACCACCCTCTCCCCTTATAGATATACACCAGCGTGTATTCCTGGAGAATCCTCCCCTTTTCTGTGGAGAACAGGTAGCCGTCGGGATGTTCGCCATAGGGATAGGATTCTCCCGGATGGCCGTTCTGCAGCCCGATGGTGGTGGCGGCTATCCCCCAAAGGATATCCTGTTCGTTTGAAATCAGATATTTTATTTGTCCCATTGTTTACCCCTTGTCTCCTACAAAGTTAGGAGTTTTGTCCAAACTTATCCTGTCTTTGGCCGAAAGAAATGATGAGTTTTGCCAAAATTCTGATATAAAATGCCAAATTTTTGTAGGAGACGATTTGCGTAACAGATATTTTTGCAACGTCAATCATTCAAAACTGCAAGAAAATGAGTCAGAAACACCGTTTGATAGCTTTTGTGCTTGCCACCTTTCTTCTCTCATCGGGACTCAGCGCCCAGGCTCTGTTTACCTGCGAAGGATTTGTGCGTCCGGATGCGAAATGGCGCCCCATTCCATTGTGGTTCTGGAACAACACGACCATCGGGGAATCGGAGATAATGGATCAGTTCCAACATATGGTGGACACCGACTTGTATGGCGGATGCGGTATTCTCCCCTTTGGCGGGAATTTCCGTCCCGATTATCTAAGCGAGGAGTACTTCCACTTATATGGGAAGATCGTGGAGATGGCCCGGGAAAAGGGTGTACAGATGTCCCTCTATGACGAATATGGTTTTCCCAGCGGCAGTATGGGCTGTATCAACGGCAATGGTGTCCCCCGCTTCAAGAACAACCATCCGGGGATGACCATCAAGCAGTTGGACAAGACCGAATATACGGCATATCCCCTCAAGAAGTTCACTCTGGATCTCAGCACAGTCCCCGGAGAGGTGATGGCTGTTGCAGGATATAGTGCCATGAAGGAGTCTTCCGTAAGTCTGCGCAGTTATATTTCGGACGGTAAGGTAGTGTGGACGCCACCCCTCGGGTATGGTCCCTGGACGGTAATGGTTTTCAGTTGTGTAGAATCGGGAGACCCGAATGTGGATTACATGGATCCCGAGGCGGTGAAACTCTTTATTGAGGATACCCATGAGCAGTACTACAAACATTTCCCCGATGCCTTTGGCACCGTCATCACCAGTACCTTCTTTGATGAGCCTACCACCTATAGGGGCAACGGACGAATGTGGACCGAAGGCTTCAACAAACGTTTCGAGCAGATGTATGGTTTTGCCCCCGACAGCCTCTATCCTGCCCTGTGGTACAATATTGGGGAATACACGGCCGCTGCACGTAACCAGCTCTTCAGCACCAGAGCCACGCTTTACGCCGAGGGATTCATGAGAACCCTGGCAGAGTGGGCTGAGGCGCACGGAATCCTGTCCACAGGACATCAGGACCAGGAAGAGATTCTCAACACCACCTGTGTGTCGGGCGATCTGATGCTGGACGGCAAGTATATGCATTCACCCGGCATAGACCGCATAGGAGGAGCCCAACCCACAGAGAATATCTACAAGGTGGTGTCCTCATCGGCCAACAACTGGGACCATACTGAGGTGATGAGTGAAACTTATGGTGCCATGGGCAACATCTCTGTGGACTACATGTATCAGGTGGCCATAGAGCAGTTTACCAAGGGTGTCAACAATCTGATTCCCCATGCCGTGTGGTACAACACGGGGGATGTTACTTTCCAGCCCGAACTTTCATGGCGAAATCCTGCCTACAACAGCAGGTTGAGGTCATTCAATACCTTCTTGGCACGCATGAAGTATATCCTGTGCCGCCCCGGACAGCATGTGGCAGACATCGCGGTGCTCTATCCAGTGCAGACGCTTATGGGAGGTACTTATCTGGATGGTCCCAAGGGATACTACCATGGAGGCGTGGAGATAGACGGTGTGGACTATGACCAGGTGTCGCGGATACTGACCGATGAGATAGGAAAGGATTTTACCTATATCCATCCCGAGGTGCTGGATGACCGATGCCAGGTGGAACAAGGGGTGCTCACCATGAGCAATCCTGTCAATACCGAACATTTCCATACCATCATCCTGCCAAGCGTGAAGGTCATCTCCATCAGTAACCTGAAGAGGATCCAGCAGGCTTGTCAGCAAGGAGTACAGGTCATCTTCACTACCCAGACACCTACCCTGACGGCTGATGCGAATGCTACGAACGAAGAGATACAGGATATTGTCAGCAGTATGCTCAACTCGGGAGAGGGTAATGCTGTTCTGGTAACCGAACCTACCAGGGAGAATCTGGAGCAGGCCCTGAGCGCATGTGATGACAAGGCTGATGTGATCATCAGTGGAGGTGCACATTCGCTCAACTATATACATAAGAAGATAGAAGGGCATCACATATACCTCTTCGGTAATATCGACGGCAACATGACCTCCAACACCATTTCACTGCGCGAGAATATCCAAAGTGCCTATCTGCTCAATCCCAAGACAGGAGGTATGGAGAGAGCCGAACTGCGCCACGAGGATGGAAGGACGTATCTGGATCTGACCCTCTACCCGTCGGACTGCTATTTCCTCATCGAGGAGCAAGCCCTGGAAGGGGATATCAGCGAGTGGGAGTGTAAGGACGAGCAGCAGGGCATGAGTTACACCATCGAGATGAAGGTCAGGGTGGAACAGCTCTCGGCAGGAATCTGCTACGCTGCCAAGGACAAGAACAACTATTACATGATGCAGGTCAATCTGGAGGAGGAAGGCAATCCCCGCTTGCGTCCTCACCAGTGGCTGAGTGGAGGAGGAGTCACGCTGTTGGCTGACTTCGGTATCTCGTCGCTCGTGACTCCCCAGGTGGGAAAGGCATTTAAGTTGAAGATAGAGGTTCAGAACAGCCGTATGGCCACATTCTACATTGATGATGTGCTCGTTGACAGACGTTATGGCGAGTATGAGTATGGCATGATCGGATTCCGGGAAGACCATAACAATGGCAGTATAGAGTCGGCATACTTTGATGACATCGTCATTAAGGACGGTGATGGCAAGGTGCTCTACCGGCAGGACTTCAGCCAGGGAAATACATTCTCGGCCGGTGAGTGCAGGTCAGGATGGCTCTATGTGGAAGGTTCGATGTTCACGGCCACTTATGCTTGGCAACAGGACTTCCAGACTCCTGTTGCGGCTATTGTCGCCCCTTCGGAAGAGGAAGGCGGATGGCTCTACGACCTGGAAGGACGAATTGCCCAAAACACTCTGCCGGGGAATATCTACATCCAGAACGGAAGGAAATTTTTACTCAAATAAATTTATTCACTTAAAAAACAAACTGTTTATGAAAAGGCTTGTACTGTTGATGTGCGTCATGCTGGCGTACGTAGGAGCCTCTGCAGATCTGCAGAAGGATGAGATGGGAAACTATCTCATAAATACTCCTGCCGACCTGACAGAGTTTACTCTGCTGGTAAGAAGTGGAAACACCTCAATCAATGCGAAACTGATGGCTGACATAGATATGTCGAGTGAGAATGACTTCATCCCTATCGGATACTATTCCGATGATTCCAATCATGTCACCCAGAGGTATAGCGGTACGTTCAATGGAAACGGTCATGTAATCAGAAACCTGACCATCACCATGGAGGACAGCTATGAGGTGGGTCTGATCGGTAGAGGTGACAATTGTGTAATCAAGAATCTGGGCGTGGAAAATGCCAAGATGACCTCACTGGCAGGCGTACGTACGGGTGTAATAGGTGGCGAACTGAACAACTGTCAGGTGGAGAACTGCTTCGTGATAGGAAATATCGAGATCAATACCGAGCATGAGCAAATGGGAGCCATCGCCGCCGAGGCAGCAGGAAGGACAACCTTCACCAACTGCTTCACCACCTACGATCTGTTGACGTCAAGAATCGGAGGGTCTATGACAAGATGCTTTGAGGGCAGCGTCATCAGCGAGATGAGGGAGGGAGAGCTTTGCTTCCTGCTTAATGGTGACCAAAGCCACGTGGTGTGGTTCCAGAACTTGGGGCTGGATGCTTATCCTACTCTGGATCCCACTCACGCACAGGTGTATGCCAAAGGTACGGTATATTGCGACGGAACAGTGGATGCCGACGCTACCTTCAGCAACTCCGCAGAGGGAAGCACACAGCCAAGGCACAGTTATGATGACAGCGGATACTGCCTCTTCTGCGGCAATGATGTGGGTACCGTGATTCCCACCGAGGATGGCTGGTATGAGATAAGCAGTTTCGAACAACTGAGATATTTTGAGCGCTTGGTGAATGCAGGTTCCAACAAAATCAAGGGAAGACTGCTGTGTGACGTGAATATGGACAATCGCTTGTTCTATCCCATCGGTACTCACAATGACGAGGGACCCGAAGTCAATTTCTCCGGGACATTCGATGGACAAGGACATGTCCTCACCAACCTCTATGTGGAGGTGGACGATGGACAGGAGGCTGGCCTCTTTGGACGTGTCAATGGCGGAGGTACCATCAGGAACCTGGGCATCATCAATGCCTCCATCAACAACAATGCCGGCATCCGTGCAGGTGTGTTTGCCGGCGAAATCCATGCATGCAACGTCAGTTACTGTTTCTCCGGTGGCGATATCTCCATCACAACCGATCATGAACAGAAGGGAGGCATCTCGGGTGAGGCCGCTTCTTCGAATCTCAGCAATTGTTACACGACCTATGACGTGCTGACCAATGCCGCAGCATCTGTCAGCAACTGCTATTGGGGAGAATCTGCCAAGGAGGGAGCCGAGACAGGTGCGCTTTGTTATACTATGAACGGAAACTCTTTCCTCAATCCCACTTGGTATCAGACCCTTGGAGAGGATCCCTGTCCTGTGCTGGACAGCAGCCATGGACTGGTCTATCCCACAGGTGAGGATTCTTATGCCAGCGCATTGACAGATGAGCAATATAAGGAAATGGTGGCTAATGTGGTCGCTACCGAGAAGGCAATATATGACGAGAAGATTGCCGCAAACTCCTTGCTCGAAAGCTATATCTCTGCCATCTCCCAGCTGGAAGAGGCTTCCTATGACGAGTTCCTGGCGGTGTACGTAAGCCTGGATTCCCTGCGTACACAGATTGCCAAATCAGAAAAGGCTTATGCAGACTATATCGAAAAACTCAATCAGATCAAGACTTATCTGAATGACAATTCCGGACTGCAGGGACCTGAGAGAGACATCCTGGATGCCTACCTTGACGAGGAGAAACCGGCGGACGAAACCTATCCTAACGGAACGTCATTGTACATCCTGAAAGAGCTTGACCTGGATGTGGAGGCTCTGAAGGAGGAGATGGACTTCGCTGCAAAGCTCCTTGAAATCGCCATTGAACGTTGCTATCAGGCTGGAAGCGAGATTACCTCGTTCCTGGTCAATGCAGACTTCACTCTGCCTGAGGCTGAGGGCTGGACCTACGAGATGGGAAGTTATGGCGGAGGCGCTTCTGCCGAAGGAATGAAGAATGTCATCTCCACACAAAACTCTCCATTGGACATTTATCAGACCGTGGAAGGCCTGCGTCCTGGTATCTATGAAGTGCGTATGAACGGATATGCCGAGATAGAAGGTGCCGGACCGGTTTGTGCATATAACTATAGTTCGTTTATCTATGCCAACGAAAACTGCAACTATTTCCATACTCCCTACACAGACCTGCTGACCGAGGAAGAAAAGGACCAATATCCCCAGCATTTCGGAGAACGATACAATTCTTACGGAGATGTTATGGGTTGGGGACCCAACGGATGGACCGGACTATGTTATGCTTTCGGTCTGGGACATTTTGACAACCGAATTCTGGTGAATGTTACCGATGGAACTCTGAAGCTTGGTGTCAAGACACCCGGTACTTTTGAGAGAAATGACGACACCTTCTTGGGTAACGCACGACTCATCTATCATGGTACCATCGAGGAAGCATCCGAGGGACTGGACAAGCAGCTTGAAAATATGGCAGGCATCGCATCACATATCCTCAATGACTATCTTTGTGACAATACTGACTACTATTCTGCACCCAACTATCCCGCTACTCTCAAGACACAACTGGAAGAGGAAGTGGCACAGGCTGCAACTGTAACCGACAATCAGCAGAAGTATGACCTCATCTGCCGCTTCGGACAGACATTCATGGAGGTGTACAAGGCCAAGAATGCCTACGTGAGGATGATGGCCATCGTGGAGTCTTTGTACACCGTGGTATGCGAGATTGCTCCTGATGATGTGTTGGAGTTTGAGGATACCTATTACGGGCCTGTTGTTACGGCATTCTTTGAGGGAACCTATTCCGAGGAGGAAGCTTTGGGCGTCGTAGACAAACTGAAACAATACACGTATTACCGCCAGTATTTTGGTGAGGAACCCGAACTCGTGGACGAGGAGTATATCTGTACCACCCCCTATCATCTGGCATGGGTATCCCAGCAGGTCAACAGCGGAAAGAACAGGAATCTGCATTTCGCACTTGGCAATGACATCGACATGAGCGAGATTGCCAACTTTACTCCTATCGGTTACTATGTGGAAGGTAAGATCCAGAACCCGTTTGAAGGCCAGTTCAACGGCTACGGACATATCATCCGCAACCTGAATGTCAACGTCTCCAATGGTATAGAGGCTGGTTTCTTCGGTCGTGCAATCAACAGTACCATAAAGAATGTGGGTATTGTGAATGCACATATCGTCAACCAGGCCAACATCAGAGCCGGTGTGCTGGGTGGAGAACTGCACTTGAGCAACATCATGAACTGCTTCACGGCAGGTGATCTGATTGTGGAAACAGAATACGAACAATGTACAGGCTTCGCAGGCGAGGCAGCGAACTCTAACCTGACAAACTGCTACACCACACATATGCAGCTGGCCAATAAGGGTAGCCTGGAGAATTGCTACTCCGCCCTGGACGAATTGGATTTCTCAGGAGGAGAACTCTGCTATAGGCTCAATGAAGGCAGACCCACTCCCATCTATTATCAGACTCTTGGAGAGGATGCTTATCCTGTGCTCGACAGTACTCATGGAGTAGTTTATATAGCAGGTACATTGGCTTGTGACGGAACACCCTTGGGCGATATCGCATATTCCAATGAACCAGATGCAGAGCAGCGTCAGCCACATGAATATGACGAGCATGGATTCTGTGTGAACTGTCATGCCGACAAGGGACAGAGTTATGCTGATGAGGATGGTGTATATCACTTGGCCTCTGGCTATGCGCTCCGTTGGTTCTCCAACCTTGTAAATGACGGCAAAACCGGAGCCAAGGCTGTTCTGGATGCGGATATAGACATGACGGGTATAGAGATGCAACCCATCGGACGTTACTCCGATGACCATGAATTTGACGGAACCAACCGTACTTATTACGGAGGCTTTGACGGTCAGGGCTATGAAATCAGGAACTTGAGTATGGTCATCACAGACCGGCAGGAAGGCGGTCTCTTCGGACGGGCAGCTGGAAGTACACAGATCCGGAACTTCGGACTGGTTAACCCCACAGTCATCAATACACACGAGAAGGGATGCCGACTGGGTGCCGTATGTGGTGAGTTGAATGGAGCCACCATCAGCAACGTGTATGTAGTGGGAGAGATTACTCTCAATACAAGCCACGTCCAGCTGTGTAGCTTTGCAGGTGAGGCTGCTTCCGGAAAGATTGTGAATTGCTACACCACCAGCGACCTGAAGTTGTCTAACCTGGGTGCACACACCAACAGCTATTATGCTGAAGAGGCCAGAGAAAAAGCACCTACCGGAGAACTCTGTTACCTGCTCAATGACGGTGAGACAGAGGAGCCCATCTGGAGACAGACACTGACAGAGGATGCATATCCCGTGCTCCGTGCTGACCACAAGATAGTATATCTGGGTGAAGATGGCTACTACAATCAGGAGGAAGGTGATGGCATCGAGGAGATTCGCATGCCCGCCCAGTCACTCCAGGGTGTGTACACCATTAGCGGTCAGAAGGTACAGAATGATATCAGAGGTCTGAAGAAGGGCATCTATATCATCAATGGCCGTAAGATGGTTATCAAGTAACATGTATACATTATATATATAATATATACTGGAAAAAGAATGAAAATAGGACTAATGGCAATAGGCTTGAACACGTATTGGAGACAATACGAGGGCCTATTGCCACGTCTTATCTCATATACGGATGAGATAGGAGCTTGCATAGAAAACATGCAGGTGGATGTGCTCCATCTCGGCATGGTGGACAGCATGGAGAAGACTGCAGAGGCCACGGAAAGGCTCAGGCAGGAGCACATAAGTTTGCTCTGCGTATTCGTTTCCACGTACGCACTTTCTTCCACAGTATTGCCCGTGGTGAAGGAAGCCAAATGCCCGGTTCTGCTGCTTAACATACAGCCTACAGCCGCCATAGACTATACGTATCTCAATGCTTTGGGCGACAGGGCGAAGATGACAGGCGAGTGGCTTGCTCATTGTCAGGCCTGTTCGATACCGGAACTGTCCTGTGTGCTCACAAGGGCCGGTGTCCAATATGATATCCTCACAGGCCATCTGAAGGATGAGGAAACATGGCAGGAATTAAGGGAATGGATACAGGCGGTGGCAGCCGTAGAGGGCATGAAGGCCAATCGTATGGGCCTTTTGGGCCATTATTATAGTGGCATGCTGGATGTCTATTCTGACCTTACCCGTCTGTCGGCGGTCTTCGGGACACGGTTTGATACCATTGAGATAGACGAGCTGAAGGTTCTGAGAGACCAGGTAAACGCCGGGGAGATAAGGGAAAAACTGAATGAGTTCCAGAAGCTCTTTAAGGTGAGTCCGCAGTGTGAGAGTGTGCAACTGGAATCTGTCGCACGTACCTCCGTGGCTTTGGACAAGATGGTGGAAGGACACCGGTTGGATAGCCTGGTATATTATTATGAGGGGACTCCGGGTAATGAGCATGAACAGATAATCACCACACTCATTCCTGGAAACACTCTTCTCACAGGAAAAGGCATCCCTACAGCCGGAGAGTATGAGGTAAAGAATGCTCATGCCATGAAACTTATGGCATTATTGGGAGCAGGAGGAAGTTTTTCCGAACCTTATGCCATGGATTTCGATGATGACGTGATACTGTGGGGACACGATGGCCCCGGACATTGGAATATGGCACAGGATGGGGTGAAGCTTGTCCCACTGCCATCGTTCCATGGCAAACCAGGCAATGGTCTCAGTATCCAGATGAGTGTGAAGCAGGGAGATGTGACTCTCCTGAGTGTATGCGAGGGTAAGGAAGGAATACATCTGCTGGTAGCAGAAGGAGAAAGTGTGGCGGGAGAGACACTCCACATAGGAAACACCAACAGCCGATACCGTTTCCCCTTGCATGTCAAGGAATTCATGAATCGCTGGAGCAAGGGTGCTCCCAGCCATCATTGTGCTATAGGTGTGGGACACCAGGCATCCAGAATAGAGAAGATAGGATATTTGTTAGGAATCAATGTAATCAGAATCTGTTGACCCATGAAAAAAATACTTGTCACGTGCCTGTTACTGGCATGTTGCTTACATGTGCCGGCCAAGCCGCAGAAAAGAGAAATGAACCTGCGCAGGCTGCAAACGGAATTCCGTAACCCATCGTCCGAGTTCCGTCCGGCACCGTTATGGGTGTGGAATACCGAGGTCACCACGGGGGATATAGACCGTATGCTCCTTCAACTAAAGGAACAGGGGTTTGGCGGAGCCTTGGTTCATCCCAGACCAGGCCTTGTCACGGAGTATCTGTCTCCCGAATGGTTCCGTCTGTGGCGTTATGCTCTGGATAAGGGCAAGGAGATGGGGCTGCTTATCAATATTTATGACGAGAATTCTTATCCCAGCGGATTCGCCGGAGGGCATGTGCCCGACGAGATGCCCGAGTCATACAATCAGGGACAATGCCTGATGGGACAGCATAGTCAGGTGGCACCCAAGGCAGGAGACTGCTACCTGTGTGTCCTCAGGGAGGGAGACCGTTTTACCGACATTACAGAGCGTCTGGCCGACTATCATGGTAAAGAGGGTGACTACTATGTGTATCGCCTTGGATACTATGGCAAAAGCCGTTGGACAGCAGGCTTCCCTTATGTGGATCTCATGGCTAAGGGAGTCACTGAGAAGTTTATTGACGTTACCATGGGTAGCTACGAGAAAGCGCTTGGCAAGGAACTGGGCAGAAGTGTCACCATGACCTTCACCGATGAACCCAATATTGCCTCTCCCGATGGCAGACATTGCCGATGGACTCCCGATCTGTTTGACACATTCAAACAATTGTGGGGATATGATCTGCGCCCCTATTGGCCTCTGCTGGGTGAGGATGTGGGTCCTTGGCAGAAGGTCCGGCATGACTATAATGCCACCCTGCTCCATCTCTTCATCGAGAGATGGAGTAAGCCGTGGTACCAATATACAGAAAAGAAGAATATGTCATGGACCGGACATTACTGGGAGCACAACTGGCCCGACCTCTCGCAAGGTCCCGACAATATGGCAATGTATGCCTGGCATCAGGTACCTGCCATAGATATGCTTTTCAATCAGTATAATGACCAGTCGTGTCAGGCGCAGTTTGGTAATGTACGTAGCGTGAAGGAGTTGTCCAGCGTTGCCAACCAAATGGGTTATGTAAGGACATTGAGTGAGACGTATGGTGGTGGAGGATGGGATGAGACATTTGAGGATTTCAAACGCCTGGGCGACTGGGAATATGCCTTGGGTGTAAATTTTATGAACCAGCACCTCTGCCATATGACCATCACAGGAGCCAGGAAGTATGACTATCCTCCTGTCTTCACATCCGTCTCTCCATGGTGGGGGAGTTACGGAGCACTCAATGACTATTTCGGACGTCTCTCTCTCCTCCTCAGCCAGGGAAAGCAGCAGAATGACTGGCTGATATTGGAACCTACCACGAGCCTATGGCTTCACTATACTCAGGTGGCAGGAGGTGACCCATTGTGGCGTATCGCAAATGCCTTCCAGAGTTTTGTCACTTCTTTGGAAAAGGCACAGGTCGAGTATGACCTGGGTTGCGAGGATATTATCAGGCGACAGGGCCGGGTGGAGAAGAATCGGTTCTGTGTAGGAAGATGTAAGTACTCCACTGTCATCCTGCCACCCGAGATGACCAACATGGAGAGTTCCACTCTCGTCTTGCTGCGTAAGTTCGTGCAGAATGGGGGACGGGTGATAGCACTTTCCCAGCCCTCAAGGGTGGATGGAGAAGAGGACCCGTCGGTGTCTCAACTTCTGCAGACAGGAGAGAATGTCCTTTCCGCTAAGGATTACCCGGAGATGGTCAACCTTTACTTCCGTGAGGCCAGGTCGAGCGTGAAGGTTGCCGACTCTCAGGATCTCTATCATCATCGTCGTACCTATAGTGATGGGGAACTGATTTTCCTGACCAATAGTTCTTTGGAACGTAGTGCTACAGCCAGTGTCTCTATGCCTGGCGGATATTTGTACGAATTGGATGCTATGACAGGTTCAATCTCGCTCATACAAAACAGCTCGGGCGGAGTATCTGTGGACGTGTGTATAGAGCCTGCGGGTAGTCGGATATATGTAGCCTCGGACCATAAGATCTTCCCTCAGGCTTCTGACGCGGAGGCCCCCAGGACTTCAGGCTCAGAGTTGAAGGCAACTGATGGATTGACGGTGAAAGCGACTCATGCCAACTCGCTGAATCTGGATTTCTGTAGCCTCACCGTCGGCCGTAAGCAGTATGATACCATGTATACCCAGAAGGCCAACGGCACATTATGGAATCATTTCGGTATGAGTGACCCATGGGAAACAGCTGTTCAGTTTAGGCGAGAGACACTCGATGCAGACACGTTCCATGTTGAGCCGGTGGATATACAATACTCGTTCTTTATCGAAAAAGGGACCGACTGTCGGGGATTGAGGGCTATCATAGAACGGCCGGAACTATATGAGGTTCGTGTCAATGGAGCACGCCTCAAGGCATTTCAGCAGGATACCCTTTTGGACACCCGAATGGGAGTGTTCGCAATAGAACAATTGGTACATGAGGGTGAGAACTCCCTGCAACTGCATTTGGACAAGATGAGTATTATGACCGAGATAGCTCCCGTCATACTCACGGGCAACTTCTGCCTTGTTGGGCGTTCTCATGGGTTCGGGCTTTCTCCTGCCATTCCTCTCACACTTGGAAGCTGGAAGGAGCAAGGATGGCAGATGTATGCATGGGGCATGGACTACACACATCACTTCAACGTTACGGATCTCTCCCATTCGTATCGTGTCAGACTGGGTGAATGGAAGGGTAGCATCGCTGAGGTATGGGTGAATGGTAAAAAGGCCGGACTGGTTATCAACAGCCAGACCCCCGACGTGACGGAATACTTACGTAAGGGATCCAATGAGATAACGGTTCGCATCATCGGTTCACTGAAGAATCTGTATGGTCCTCATTATGCTGACAACCAAGGAATAGTTAGTCCATGGATGTGGAATGGAGTCGAGACTCAGCGTGCTGGCAAGGACTACCATCTGCTACATTATGGCATGTTCCAGGATTTCAGACTGGAATATTAAATTAAGGTAAATCCGTCAGCCACACGTTTTTCATGAATCTTCCCCTCCTTTTATATCATTCATGAAGCGGGTGGCTCTCGGTTTACCTTCTAAAAAGGAAAATACTGTCAATGACAAATACGAGAGGAGCCGTGAAGAGGTGGACATTACTTTTGTTTGCCATGGTGGCATGCACTGTAATAGGTGTCGCACAACCCAACAATGAGGTGAAAAAGGTCTATGTGGTGTTCAAGACCCACCTTGATGTCGGTTTTACTGATCTGAGCTCGGTGGTCACAAAACGCTATGTGGAGGATTTTATTCCCAAGGCAATTGCAGTGGGCGAAAAACTGCGTGCTGACGGAAGTGGCGATCGTTATGTGTGGACAACAGGCGCATGGCTCGTGGAAAAGTATCTCCGTGAGGCATCGGCCTCTGATGTGGCACGCCTGGAGCGCGCGATTGAACATGGCGACATTGTGTGGAATGCTGTTCCGTACACTTTTGAAAGTGAAGTGATGTCCGATGATTTGTTCAGAACATGCTTGTCTCTCTCACAGAAATTGGACCGACGGTATGGCAAGCGTACTATTGCGGCAAAGATGACCGATGTGCCTGGGCATACGCGGAGCATCGTAAGCCCCCTGAGTGATGCTGGTGTCCGTTTCCTGCATATTGGTGTGAACCCGGCTTCCCCCATCCCGTCTGTATCCGACTATTGTTTGTGGCGTGACACAAACGGGAAAGAGATAATTCTGGCATATCAGCGTGACTATGGGACGGAAAACGTCTTGCCTGACGGGATGACGGCTGTATCAATCAACTTCACTGGCGACAACCATGGTCCGCACTCCTATGAAGCGGTGAAACGCATTTATGCCGATCTGCGAGAGAGGTATCCTGAGGCACAAATCGTAGGCGCATCGTTCAATGAAATTGCAAAACAGCTGCTTGCAATCAAGGACAAATTGCCAGTCGTGACTTCGGAGATTGGGGATACGTGGATTTATGGATATGGGAGTGCTCCGTCGCGTATGGCTAAATTCCGGGAACTCTCAAGACTTTATTCAAAATGGATCGAACAGGGCAAGATAAACCGTGAAAGCGATGAGGCAATCGACTTCGCCATAGAATTAGGCCTTATCGCCGAGCATACCCAAGGCATGGATATCAAGACTCATTTGGCGAACTGGGACAAATATGACATGGATGTGTTTACGGAGGCACGGAATAGTGAACCGTTCGTGAAAGTGGAGCAATCGTGGAAGGAAATCGATGGTTATCTACTATCGGCAATTGAGAAATTGCCCAAACGCCTACAGTCCCGGGCCCGTAACGCTATCGCTGATATTGACAGACCCAATGTGAAGTCCATCAAGGTCAGGACACCGGCTGCTCAAGCTGACGAATGGCAGACTGATGTGCTTGGCGGATTGCTGAAGGTCCTTGGAGTTACCTATCGATGCTATGATGCCGCCGACTATGAGGGATATTTAGGAAGATATTTGCGTGCCCGATATGGATGGGCACTTGACGATATAGGTAAAACAGGATTAGACCAGTCGCATGCTGTAAGTGCATCAGTAAAGGCAAGGGTGGTGAACAGCAGGAGCAAATCCACCACAAAGGGCACGCTATATGAGGCCCGACTGGAGTTCGTACCGGAAAAAGGCATTGACCCGCGTGTGTTACCTGAACAGTTGCAGGTGAGGTGTATGGCCTGTAAAGGTGGTCGGAAAGCCGATTTGACTGTTGTCGTGGTCAACAAGCCTGCCGTACGCTTGCCTGAAGCTTATTTCTGTTCGTTCGTCGTTGACGGATTGAAGAAGGTGGTGGCAGAGAAGGTTGGTGAACGTGTTGATCTGAGTGACGTTGTGGAAAAAGGTAATCGCCATATGCATGGCATTGATGGTTATGTGGACCTTATTACAGACAACCACACAATTAGAGTTTGGAGCAAGGATGCCTTCCTTGTGAACCTCGGGGAACCTGATGGGCTGGCATATTCTACCGAATACCCGTCTATTTCGGGCGGTATTCATTTCTGCCTGAACAATAATTTATGGGGAACGAACTTTACGATGTGGAACGAAGGCAGTATGGCCTATCGGTTTACGTTGGAGTTGATGGATTAGACAATATGAAGTACATAGTCTCTCTGTTTCTTTCTCTATTTGTCATGCTCAGTTCGGCATGGAGCAAGGATGTCGTGGATTATGTCAATCCGATGATCGGGGCTTCGACATCAACATCAGCGGGCAAAAGCGGTCATGGGTTGGGAAAGACCTTTCCGGGAGTCACCACACCGTTTGGCCTTGTTCAGTTAAGCCCTGATACCAAAACGGGAGGAGACAATGGACCGGGTTATTCATGGCATCATACGACCATTGAAGGGTTCTCGTTCATTCATATGAGTGGAATTGGGTGGTATGGTGACTTTGGTAACTTCCTGGTAACACCGACGACCGGAACATTAAACACCTATGTGGGTGACGAAAATCACCCTGAAACGGGCTATCGTTCGCGCTATACCCATGACAATGAAGTGGCAAGAGCAGGCTATTATGCTGTGACGCTTAGTGATTATAACATCCGAGCCGAACTGACGGCGGCGCGACGTTCGGGCATGCTTCGTTTTACCTTCCCAGAGAATGACACGTCACGTATCAGTATTGATCTGGCAAGACGTATCGGCGGTGCCTCAACCGAGCAATATGTGAAGGTGACAAACAGTACTACCATCGAAGGATGGATGCGTTGTACGGCAGCCGATGGAGGTTGGGGGAATGGTGACGGCAATGTTAACTACACAGTGTATTTCAGTTGTGAATTCAGTCGTCCGCTGAAATCCTATGGTATGTGGAGTGCTCAACTGTCAGAGGATCTGAAAGGCGTGAAGTTGCAGACACTTTCCAATGAAAACTATATCAGTGCTGTGAAAAATGCTGCGGTGACGCGTGGATGCAATGAGATGAGGGGACGGCATATCGGCTTTTTTACCGAATTCCCTACTACGGAGGGTGAACAGGTGATGATGAAGGTGGGCATCTCGTTTGTCAGCATTGAGGGGGCGCGTGGCAATCTCGCAGAGGATATCAGCCACTGGAGTTTTGAGGAGGTTTGTTCCTGTAATCGGCGAATGTGGAACGAGGCACTTGGATGTATTGACGTGGAGGGGTCAGACCATGACAAGACGGTGTTCTATACCGCACTTTATCATACGATGATTGATCCCCGTGATGTGAGTGACTGCGGTGGTGAGTATATTGGCGGAGATGGACTGCAACAGTGCAATAAAAGTTTTGTCTATCGTTCAATCTTCAGCGGTTGGGATGTTTTCCGAAGTCAGTTCCCGCTGCAGACCATCATCAATCCGCGTTTGGTAAACGATGAGATCAATTCGCTCATCAGCCTTGCGGAACTGAGCGGACGCAGGTATTTCCCTCGCTGGGAAATCATGAACTCTTATTCGGGCTGTATGCTTGGCAATCCGGCTGTATCGGTAGTGGTGGATGCTTATGCTAAGGGAATCAGGGAATATGATGCGGCCAAAGCTTATGAGTATTGTGAGAATTCAGTGGAACACACTGGCAATGGAAGGTTGATAGGTTATACTCCACTTGATATTTCGCGTACGTTGGAATATGCTTATGGTGACTGGTGTGTGTCACGGTTTGCCGAATTGCTTGGCAATATGGAAAAGTATCGGCGTTATCTTGAGTATTCCCGGAACTATCGTAATATATGGAATGAGGATGTCAAATGGTTCTGTGGACGTGATAAGGACGGGAATTTCGGTGAATGGCGTGGAGAACTGGTTCAAAACCACTATTGTACAGAATCTAATCCGCTTCAGCAAGGATGGTTTGTGCCACATGACGTTTACGGTTTTATATCTTTGCTTGGCAAGGATGCTTTCGTGAAAAAACTGACTGATTTTTTTGATAATTCTTCCGAGGATTTCCTGTGGAACGATTTCTATAACCATCCCAACGAACCGGTTCACCATGTGCCGTTTTTATTTAATTACACGGGCAACGCATGGCTTACGCAAAAATGGACACGAAGAATATGCGAAAAGGCTTATGGGACCGATGTGTCGGGATTATGTGGCAACGAAGACGTAGGTCAGATGAGCGCCTGGTATGTGCTGGCTTCTTCGGGACTTCATCCTGTATGCCCAGGAGACAATTTGTATATGCTCACCTCTCCGGTGTTCAACAAAGTGGTTATTCACCTTGACGAGCATTTCTATGGTGGAGGTGATTTTGTGATTGAGGCTGTGAACAATTCGCGCGAAAATATTTATATTGAGAGCGCAAGCCTTAATGGCAAACCACTTGATCGTGCATGGATTACACACACCGAGGTGGTGCATGGCGGCATTCTGCGCCTTGTGATGTCTGACAAGCCGAACAAGAAGTTCGGCAACAGGAAATTGCCTCCGTCAAACATGAAATCTGGCAGTTGACAGAAAAATATCCATTCTCAAGTAATTCCCTCACAATGTATAATCTTTGTAACTCGACGATATGAACAATCTTGCGCGAATAGTTTGTGCGGTGCTGATGACTTTGTCTTTTCCATCGCTTCTGGCTCAGAATGTGTGGAACCCTGACAATGGTGACGGAACGTTCACCAATCCTATTTTGTGGGGGGACTGGCCGGACCCTGATGTAATTCGTGTGGGTAATGAATTTTATATGTCATCAACCAGCATGCATTACGTACCAGGATGTCCTATCCTCAGGTCAAAGGATCTGGTGAATTGGAGTATGGTTGGATATGCCGTTGAACGTTATGACGAGGATCCGCGTTTTGATATGCAAGGCGGAACACTCTATCTCAATGGGGCATGGGCAACATCGCTACGCTATCACTGTGGCAAATTCTATCTGGCTTTTTGCACGCCAAAAGGGTGGGGTATAGAGGACGGACATTTCTCGTTGTGTGAGGCTGATCGGCCCGAAGGACCATGGAGGCGCACTATTTTCGATGAATATATGTATGACCCGGGGCTGTTCTTTGATGACGATGGAAAAGGCTATGTGGTTCATGGCCAACACCATTTGTACGTTACCGAGTTGAGTGATGACTATCATTCTGTAAAAGGCCAGCCTGTGCTTATTTGGGATAAGGGATTTGCCAACAGCCAGACATGGGGTACATCCTTCGGAATGGAGGGGTCGCACATGTATAAAGTCAATGGGTATTATTATATCACCTGTCCTGCTGGCGGCACCCAGGGCTGGCAAGTATGTCTCCGTTCAAGAGATATCCATGGCCCGTATGAACACAGGATTATCTTTGAAGACGATGCCTCATACCCTGGCAATGGTCTGCATCAAGGGGGGATGGTTCAGCTCAAGAATGGTGATTGGTGGTTCGTCATCATGCAGGATCGCGGTCCTATGGGACGTGTCCCAAACTTGCTTCCTGTGAAGTGGACAGATGGTTGGCCGATGTTGGGTGACAATGGCAAGGATGCGGTAATCTATGCCAAACCAGATGTGGGCAGGACTTATTCGGAAAGCTCGCCGGCTACGAGTGACCAGTTCTCGTCTGCCACCTTGGGACTGCAATGGCAGTGGAATCATAATCCGGACAATACCCGATGGTCGCTTACCGAGCGTAAAGGCTTTATGCGCATCCGTGCCTCTCTGGCCAGGGATTTGACTTGCGCTCGTAATACCCTGACCCAACGTGTACAGGGTCCGGCTTCGCATGGTACTGTCAAGATTGATGTTGCCGGATTGAAGGACGGAAATGTGGCTGGCTTCGGAATCTTTGAACTCCCCTATGCATATCTGGCTGTCGTACAGCACCAGGGAGTGAGAGAACTGCAGTACTGTTGTGATGGTCAGGACAATGTTACCCTCATTCCCAATCTTACAACCGATCTGTTATGGTTACGTGCACGCGTAACCGACAACGGTTTCACGGCGCGTTTCTACTATAGTACCGACGGAGTGACTTTTCATGATGCCCGAGTAACATTCAGCATGGGACTCGGATTGCCTTGGACTGCCAACCGGTTTGCATTGTTCAATTATTCTACCACCGAGGACGGTGTTAATGGATATGCGGATTTTGATTGGTTCAGGTTTTCGGGGAAATGACATCCCTCAGGATAGACTATACATCCGGTCTTTGGCAGGAGAGGTATATGATAGTGACAGGAAATGGAGGATATAAACAGAAGGAAGGATAATTAATGATATGAAAACAAGAATCGGTATGACCATTGGCATGGCACTGCTCAATGTCGTAGTATTAGCCCAAGATATTTCGGACTTCCCGTTCCGCAATCCGAATCTGCCCGTAGAGGAACGCATCAGCGACCTTATTGGCCGCTTGACACTTGACGAAAAGGTGCAGATGATGAAGCATGCATCACCTGCAGTCGGACGTTTAGGCATTCCTGCTTATAATTGGTGGAACGAAACGTTGCATGGCGTGGCGCGCACGTCCGAGAGGGTGACCTCGTTTCCTCAGGCCATTGGTTTGGCAGCGACATTCGATGCCCCGGCTTTGCTGCGCATGGGGGATATTTGTGCAACAGAGGGCCGGGCTCTTTACAATGAAGCCTTGCGTGCAGGTAAGGGTGTAGAACAATATCGAGGGTTGACTTATTGGACACCAAACATCAACATCTTCCGTGATCCGCGGTGGGGGCGTGGTCAGGAAACCTATGGTGAGGATCCATATCTGACAGCAAAAATGGGTGATGCCATTGTGCGTGGCCTGGAAGGCAATGACCCCTATTATCTTAAGGCGGTGGCTTGTGCAAAGCACTTCGCCGTGCATAGCGGCCCGGAGGGTACTCGCCATGTATTTGATGCCCGTCCATCAAACTATGACCTATGGGATACTTATCTACCTGCGTTTTACGAATTGGTCACCAAGTCGCATGTGCATGGCGTGATGTGTGCATACAATCGTGTGAATGGTCAGCCCTGTTGTGCCAATGATCTTCTTTTGACCAATATCCTGCGTAACCAGTGGCACTTCGATGGCTATGTTACTACAGACTGCGGTGCCATGTACGATTTTTACCAATATCACAAGACACATGCCAATGCCACGCTGGCCATGAGCGATGCTCTGCTTGCCGGTATTGACCTGGAGTGCGGAGATCTCTATAAGCAGATGGCAGAAGGTGTGCACCAGGGACTCCATAGCGAACGTACTGTCAATACTTCGCTTGCCCGACTGCTTCGTATCCTTTTTAAAATAGGAATGTTTGACCCAGAGGGATGTGATCCTTATTCTTCTATTGGCCGTGATGTGCTTGAGTGCAGCGCTCATAAGCAGCATGCGTACAAAATTGCACAGGAATCGATGGTGCTTCTGAAAAATAACGGCATCTTGCCGCTCAATACATCGAAAATCAGAAGCATTGCGCTCGTAGGACCGAATGCAGACAATCCGATGATGCAACTTGCCAACTATTACGGAACACCTTCGGAGATTGTCACACCGCTCATCAGTCTTCAGCGACGTTTTGGTGAGAAGATAAAGGTTGACTATATGCAGGGTACTGACTTGGTACGGCCGCTTGAACAAGGTCCGAGTATTGCTCAGGTGGCGAGGCGTGCAGCCAAGAGCGACGTGATTGTGTTTGTCGGCGGATTGAGTGCGGAGTATGAGGGCGAAGCAGGTGATGCCGGTGCTGGAGGGTATGCAGGTTTCAATAGCGGAGACCGTACCGATATTACTTTGCCTGATGTGCAGTTGCAGTTGCTCAAACAGTTGAAGAAGACCGGGAAACCGATAATTGTAGTGAATATGTCGGGCTCGGCAGTTGCCATGGAGTGGGAAAATAGTAATGTCGATGCTATCCTGCAGGCATGGTATGGAGGTCAGGCTGCGGGTGATGCGCTTGTTGATGTGCTCTTTGGCGAATACAATCCTGGCGGACGATTACCGATCACCATATATGCCAAGGTTGATGATCTGCCACCATTCGATTCGTATTCGATGGAGGGAAGAACCTATCGCTATTTCCGTGGTAAACCGCTTTTCCCATTTGGATATGGACTGAGCTATACAAGTTTTGCTTATAGTAACATTACATGTGTACAGAATGCCCTTACTGGTGAAACAGTAAAAGTGAGTGCAACGGTTACAAATACAGGAAAGCGCGATGGTGACGAGGTTGTTCAACTATATGTCACTCATCCGCAGGATGGAGTTGCCGTTGTGCCCTTGTGTTCGCTCAAAGGATTCCAGCGTGTGCATTTGAAGGCCGGTGAAAGCCGTACAGTGCACTTTGAACTGACTCCGCAGGACCTTTCACTCACCACAGCGCAGGGTGACTGGATAGAGAAGGCCGGGAATGTGGAGCTTTCTGTTGGCGGAGGACAACCACGTTACTCGAACACTATTTCGTGCAGCCTTACGCTCTCTGGTGATGATTTCCAAATCATGTGAGTTGGCCATACGGACAGCAAAACCATGGGGGCACGCTTCTGTTATTCCGGTCTTGGGCTCACGCAGAGAACCAATGTGTTTGAGAATGTCATATACATCACATGGAGACGGTTGCTAATCGTCAGGGCGTTTCGTATAAGCTCCGTTTCCTTTCGCCTTGCGACTTATTTGGAGTATTGGTTTTTCCCCAAGCAACCTTGCCTCCCCTGTAAGCCGACTGT
>JBJEKL010000040.1:0-4467 GCA_051878615.1 Bacteroidaceae bacterium
AGGCTTGCGTCTTGGTGCTCTCGGTGAAGATGAGAGCCTTGCGGTTTGCTCCCATCTCGCGCAGTTTATCGAACGACTGTTCCAAGGCGATGAGTAATGCCTTAGCCTTCGACTCTTCCTTGATATGCCTTGCCTTGTCTATAAAGCCTTCCACGGTTTCTATCTCCCTTTTGAGTTGAGGCACATCTATCTCGTCTTCATCGAAGAGACTCTCTTCGCACACCATTGCCGAATCGTCCTCATACTCCTGGTAGGTCTGCCATTCGTCTTCATCCACAAGTTCCTCCACGTTCAGGTCTTCGGTCTTGTTGGCTTCCAACATGCGCATGAGACGTTCCTTGATATGCTCCAAGGTGAAGATAAGGGCGTAGGTAGATGAGGCAAGTATCTTGCGGACAATCATGGTGGTCAGCTTCTTTTGCGAAGCAGGAACACTATACAGATCGTCGCGACGCAGGAACTCGCTCACTGCCTGATAAAGCTCATACTCGTCGTCGGTGGCATTGAACTTCTGTGTCAGAGGCAGGCGGCGGGTGTAGTTGATATATTCCTTCACATCTTTGCGAAGGGTTCGGGTGAACAGCGGTCGAATGCGCTCGCGCAGTTGTTTCAGGTTTTCGCCCTTTCCATATTCGTTGCGGAAACTCTTCTCGCTGCCAAAGAAGTGGTCGTCAATCACCGAGGTAAGACCATACAGCTCCATGAGCGAGTTTTGGAATGGAGTGGCAGTGAGCAGCAGTTTCTTCACTCCATGCAGTGCGTCGCGCACATCGGCTGCCGTGCGTGCCGACTTGCGATAGACATTGCGCATCTTGTGTGCCTCGTCCATCACCGCAAGGTCAAACCCGTTAGTCACGATGTCGCCCTTGTGCTTGGCGCAGAAATTATATGAACAGATAATCACCCGTTTGGCTGACAGCGGATTGCGACCTTCGCGGAGATAGGCGTTGTAGTTCTTGGTGTCGAGGATTTCACACGGAATGCCAAACTTGTCCTGAAGTTCTGCCTCCCATTGCTTGCGCAACGATGCCGGACATACAACTATGATCTTTCGCTTGCCCGTTGACCAATATTGGCATAACACAAGGCCTGCCTCAATGGTCTTTCCCAAGCCGACCTCATCTGCCAATACAACGCCTTTGGACAGTGGCGAGCGGAATGCAAAGAGGGCTGCATCAATCTGATGGGGATTGATGTCAACGGTGGAACTGAGCAGCGACTGCGACAACGACTCCAATTCACCGCCAGTGCTTTTCTGCGAAAGCAATGCCGCATAATATCGGGCGTGATAACGTGTAATCATAAATGCCAAATGATAGGTAGCAATCGCATCAACCTATCATTTGGCATGACTTGTATATCTGTATGTGCGGAATGACCATAGAAAAAGGGTGCAAGC
Organism: Bacteroidaceae bacterium; assembly: GCA_051878615.1. GTDB lineage: Bacteria > Bacteroidota > Bacteroidia > Bacteroidales > Bacteroidaceae > Physcousia. Next base: position 1,400 of record JBJEKL010000040.1, read on the forward strand.
TTCTTCTTACGGTGTTCCGGGGCTAAGCGTCGGATTCTTGGACCCCATCCTAGTATAAGATTTATGCTCACACCCATTGCTGGGTGCAAACATCTTCTATCTTCATACTAGGATTGGCCTTAAAATTCCTGACGCCTGTATATACGCCAAAGCCAACCATCATTGATGTGGTCTTTTATCCAAGAGTTAAGTTTCCGACGCTTATTCTGGAACACCACAATGATAGTCTGATGCTGCTCTGTAATTGTTATATTGGTCTTTTTTCTCTCTGTCCTTGTTCTTGCTGTTTTGATTCTTTTGCAAATTTAGTCTTTTTTTTCGGGGTGTCATCCATTTGTCCTCCTTTCTTTACATTCATGTGGTGTAGCTGACAGGCTGATGAAGCCACCATATGAAACAACTCCAAATCGCGAATCACCCGATCATTCTGGTTCCCCTCTTTGAAAGCTATTTGGCCGATTTGCTCAACCCAAATCTGTTCGCCTGACAATCCTTCTCCTGGGATCAGCCAAAAAGGAGTGCCTTTTCCTGCAAACGTTTGCGAGCGCGGTTGCAAACGTTTGCGAGGCCGCTTGCAAACGTTTGCGGGAAGGGTTGCAAACGTTTACGTCCAAAACTGGCAAAATGGACAGAAAATCCAATGAGTGATTTGGGGGCATGTCTCAGAGTAGAGAACAAGGCGAAGGGGAAATGCTTGCTCTGTATGTCGAAACAAAAGGAAGCAGCCCAAGGCAGAGTGTGTGGGGGATCTGCCTTGGGCTGCAGGTGCGTGTCCTGTGGGGGTGTGCCCGCAGGGATTTATTCGTACACGGGGATTGCAAGGATATGTGCAGGACAGATATACACCTTCTGAGGTCTGAAGAACAGAAAGCCGTCAGGCTTGTATCCGTAAAGATAGCCTGCTGAGGCATAACTCCCAGCATCTGTAAAGTAGACGTTTCCCGAGAAAGGTGAGATGTAGATTTCATAGGGTGAGGTGAGCGACTTGATCTGTTCGGTGATGGCATCGATTGCAGCTGGCTGTAGCCGGTGACCTGATTGGCGCTGGTCTCTCTCTGGGCTTTTACCATCACCTCGTTGAGATAACGGATAGACTCAGAGCGGAGGATTTGTGCATGAGCACAATCCACCACCAGCAATATGCAGACAACAAAACACAGGGCATAACTACAGCCAGTGCACATCGAATCATTCTTATTTCTGTATCCGTAACCCGCGAACACGTATTTCTATTGGCAAATGGCAGGTCTTCTGACTCATCCTCGTATTGGCCGTCTTCCCAGGTATGGAAACGTAGGGCTTGTCTGCTCCTTATGTTTCTGTCCAGTGACGTGGTGACCATACGTATATAAAGGACTCACAGCATCGGGTAATGTTGCAGAATCTCACTGCATTCCCATCTTAGCTCCGTCGCCCCTGCCCATTCTTGCAGGAGTGGGAGAACCAAATGCAGGCGCAAATTTACAAAATATTTGGGAATGCCAATCCAACCTCCCCTTTTTTTTACCCAAACCGGTCGTTGGTCTCATGATGAGAACTGCATATATGTTGGAACAGATGTTTTCTCGTTTTGAGGGAGCAAGGGGTGAGCATTGTAACCGATAAACGGAAAGTGGAATGGCAAAAAGAGAGCATACCTGCCCGATGTAGGTTCGCCTCGCCTTCAGGACCCCTAAAAAGCCCCTTTTTCCCGCAAACGTTTGCGGGGAAGGTTGCAAACGTTTGCGTCTAAACCGTACCAACCATCCGTCTGCCAACCTCTATCCTCTGGAGGGTGGTACCCCAGGGGACGTGTTCCCTATTCCCCATGAAATTTCCGCTGAGCCATTGTTCGCGTTGAGCCAGCGAAATATGAAATGGAGGTGAATCCCAATTGTCTTTTAGAATCCACCTCCATCATCAGTTATGCTTCCTCTCTGTCTCCACTTGCGGACGGGCAGGAGGTTCATTTACCATTCTTGCCTTGTTGGCAGATGCTTACTCCTTACCCATGAGGAGTTCCATCATCTTGCAGGCAGAGTAGGGCACGGGTGTGCCAGGGCCAAAGATGGCTGCTACGCCTGACTGATAGAGGAAATCGTAGTCCTGAGCGGGAATCACACCACCGGCGATGACCATGATGTCCTCGCGGCCAAGTTTCTTCAGTTCCTCGATAAGTTGTGGAATGAGGGTCTTGTGACCTGCTGCCAGTGAGGATGCACCAACGATGTTGACATCGTTCTCTACTGCCTGGCGGGCTGCCTCGGCGGGAGTCTGGAACAGGGGACCCATATCCACATCGAAACCACAGTCGGCATAGCCGGTGGCTACTACCTTGGCACCACGGTCGTGACCATCCTGGCCCATCTTGGCAACCATGATACGGGGACGACGGCCCTCCTGCTTTGCATACTCCTCGGTCAACTGACAAGCCTTCTCGAAGTCCTTGTCGTTCTTGGATTCACTACTATACACGCCTGAAATAGTTCTGATTACTGCCTTGTAACGTCCTACGATGGTCTCGCAGGCGTCGCTGATTTCACCCAAAGTGGCACGATGGCCGGCTGCTATGACAGCAAGGTCGAGCAGGTTGTGCTCACTCTTCTTGCCTTCGTTGAACTCACGCACGCACTCGGTGATGGCAGCCAGATCCTTCTTGACCTGCTCTTCATCACGATTGGCCTTGAGTTCCTTGAGGGAAGCTTCCTGCTGTAAGCGAACGGCTGTGTTGTCAATCTCAAGGATATCGATGGGATCTTCATGCTCCAGGCGATACTTGTTGGTACCCACAATGGTCTGTGAACCGGAGTCGATACGAGCCTGAGTGCGAGCAGCAGCCTCCTCGATACGCATTTTGGGCAAACCGGTCTCGATAGCCTTGGCCATACCACCCAGCTTCTCAATCTCCTGGATGTGCTCCCATGCCTTGATATAGAGTTCCTGAGTGAGTTTCTCCACGTAGTAGGAGCCGGCCCATGGGTCGATGTGCTTGCATACCTGAGTTTCGTTCTGAATATAAATCTGGGTATTACGTGCAATACGGGCAGAGAAGTCGGTAGGCAGGGCGATGGCCTCATCAAGGGCGTTGG